>NZ_JBKFBI010000175.1:0-10572 GCF_053346095.1 Methylobacterium sp. A52T
CGTCAGGCCGGCGCGGCGGCCCCGCCGGCGCTGGACCGGGGCGGGCCTCGTCCAGGCGCCCGGGCGGCTCCGCAGCCTCGTCCGACGGAGCGAGGGTGGCCTCGTCGCCCTCGCGACCCTGGTGGGCTGCGTCGCCGGCGTGGCGGTCTCCGCCATGACTTGGATCACCCAGACCCTGCGCGAGCATCTCTACCAGCTGCCCGCGGGCGCGCGCCTCAGCGCCGTCGACGCCGTGCCGCCGGCGCTCCTGCTGGTGGGCCCGTGCCTCGGCGGCGCCGTCCTCGGCCTGCTGATCGTCGCCGCCAACTACGTCCGCGGCCCGCGCAAGCGCCCGGCCATCGACCCGATCGAGGCCAACGCCCTGCACGGCGGCCGCATGTCCCTGCGCGACAGCCTCTACCTCGCGCTCCAGAACGTCATCTCGAACGGGTCCGGCGCCTCCGTGGGGCTGGAAGCCGGCTACACACAGATCGCCTCCGGCCTCGCTTCGCGCCTGGGCATCGCCTTCGAGGTGCGGCGCAGCGACTTGCGCACCCTGGTCGGCTGCGGCGCGGCCGGGGCGATCGCGGCCGGCTTCGGGGCGCCGCTCGCCGGCGCGTTCTACGCCTTCGAGCTGATCATCGGCACCTACTCGATCGCCACGCTGACGCCCGTGGTCGTCGCGGCGCTGTGCGGCAACCTGATCTCGCGCGCCCTGATCGAGGCGCAGCCGCTCGTCGATCTCGGCGACATGCAGGCGGTCACGACCTCGCACGTCACCAGCCTCGAGATCCTGCCGAGCCTCGCCCTCGGGCTGTTCTGCGCGGGCCTCGGGATCCTGATCATGCGCGGGGTCACGCTGGTCGAGCGCCTCGTCCAGGCCTCCGGCGTGCCGCGGGTGGCGGCGCCCGCCTTCGGGGGGCTGTGCGTCGGCGCGCTGGCGCTGCTCGCGACGCCGCAGGTGCTCTCGGGCGGGCACGGCGCCCTGCACATGCACTTCGCCGCTGAGGGGCAGGGGCACGGCATCGCGGTCCTGGCCGGGCTGTTCGCCGCCAAGGCCACGGCCTCGGCGATCTCGATCGGCTCGGGCTTCCGCGGCGGCCTGTTCTTCGCGTCGCTGTTCCTCGGGGCCATCGCCGGCAAGCTGTTCGCCGCCCTCGCCCCCGTGCTGGTGCCGCCGCTGGCGGATTTCGGCCTCACGCCGCTCGCCTACGCGGTGATCGGCATGAGCGCGCTGGCGGTGGCGGTCATCGGCGGCCCGCTCACCATGACGTTCCTGGCCCTGGAGGTCACCGGCAGCCTGCCGATCACCGGCGTCGTGCTGGCGGCGGTGATCGCGTCCTCCCTCACCGTGCGCAAGACCTTCGGCTACTCCTTCGCCACGTGGCGCTTCCACCTGCGCGGCGAGAGCATCCGCAGCCCCCACGACGTCGGCTGGATCCGCTCGCTCACCGTCGGCCGGCTGATGCGCCGCAATCCCGGCACCGTGGCCCTGGACACGCCGCTGCCCACCTTCCTGCGCGCCCATCCCCTCGGCTCGCCCTCCCGGGTGATCGCCGTGGACGGGGCGGGGCGCTACGCCGGCATCCTGAACGTGCCCGAGACGCACGCGGCCGCCCGGGATTCCGGCGCCGACGCGCAGCCGGTCCTCGCCGACCTGCTCCTGCACGCGGACGATTTCCTGACGCCGGGCATGAACGCCAAGGACGCCGCGGCCGCCTTCGACCGGACCGAGAGCGAGGCGCTCGCGGTCGTCGAGAGCGCCGAGAGCCGGAAGGTGCTGGGCCTGCTCACCGAGAGCCACACGCTGAAGCGCTACAGCGAGGAACTCGACCGCCAGCGCCGGGCGATGGCGGGCGAAACCGACTGATTGTCAGGCCGGGGTGTTGACCCGATCCCGGCGCGGACCAATCACCTGACGCCGACGACCCGGGCCCCGCAGAGGCCCGCCCCTCGAAACGCGTGGAGGATTCATGGCCGCCCCAGAGAACAGCCAGCAGCGTCGCTACCGCATCGCGGTGATTCCCGGCGACGGCATTGGCAAGGAGGTGGTGCCGGAGGGCGTACGGGTGCTGGAGCAGGCGGCCAAGCGGCACGGCTTCGGCCTCCAGCTCGACTGGTTCGATTTCGCCAGCTGCGACTATTACGAGCAGCACGGCCGGATGATGCCGGAGGACTGGAAAGCGCGGATCGAGACCCACGACGCGATCTATTTCGGCGCCGTCGGCATGCCCGAGCGCGTGCCCGACCACATCTCCCTCTGGGGCTCGCTGATCCTGTTCCGGCGGGAATTCGACCAGTACGCGAACTTGCGCCCGGTGCGGCTGATGCCGGGGGTGAAGTGCCCGCTCGCCGACCGCAAGCCCGGCGACATCGACTTCTGGGTGGTCCGGGAGAACACCGAGGGCGAGTACTCGAACGCGGGTGGCCGGATGTTCGCCGGCACCGACCGGGAGTTCGCCCTGCAGGAGACGATCATGACCCGGCACGGGACGGACCGGATCCTCAGGTTCGCCTTCGAGCTGGCCCAGAAGCGCCCGAAGAAGCACCTGACCTCGGCCACAAAGTCGAACGGCATCTCGATCACCATGCCGTACTGGGACGAGCGGGTGAAGGCGGTGGCCGAGGCCTACCCGGACGTCCGGTGGGACCAGTACCACATCGACATCCTGACCGCGCATTTCGTCCTGAACCCGGACCGGTTCGACGTGGTGGTGGCCTCCAACCTATTCGGCGACATCCTGTCGGATCTCGGGCCCGCCTGCACGGGCACGATCGGCATCGCGCCGTCCGGCAACATCAACCCGGAGCGGGTGCACCCGTCGGTGTTCGAGCCGGTCCACGGTTCGGCGCCGGACATCGCCGGCCAGGGGATCGCCAATCCGATCGGCCAGATCTGGTCGGGGGCGATGATGCTGGAGCATCTCGGCGAGCACGCGGCGGCGGCCGAGATCGTCGGCGGGATCGAGCGGGTGCTGTCCGAGCGGACGCTGCGCACCCGCGACCTCGGCGGCAACGCCGACACGCAGGCCTGCGGCAAGGCGGTGGCGCAGGCTTTGGGGTAGGAGCGGTTTCGCCGCAGAGATCTCCGAGGATCGCGCGATCTCCGGAAGACTCCTTCGAGGCCCGTGCCACGCTCCGGCCCCCGGGATGAGACGGGATGCCGTCTCCGTCTCGGGGCCTCGGTCAGCGTGTCGGCTCCGTCATCACGAGCGCAGCGGAGTGGCCCGGGGTCGGCGCGACGCCGGTGAGCGCGGCGCTGCCCTGGTTCGCTTGGCTCCGCTCGCAAGGACGGCGGTCCGAACATATCGACAGGGAACGGAGCGAGCGCGGGAGACCGCGCTCTCCGCGGCGTCAGCGCGGGCGGCGGCGCACGCTCACCACGTTGCTCGCCGGCTCGGCCTTGCCGGACTCCGCCGGCAGGGTGTCGAGGGCGGTCTTGACGATGGTCTTGGCGTCGAGGCCGGCCTCGGCGTACATCTTCTCCGGGCTGTCGTGGTCCTGGTAGGCGTCCGGCAGCGTCATCGTCCGCACCCGCACCCCACCCGCGTCCAGAGCGCCCCGCTCCGCCAGCAGGTGCAGCACCATCGCGCCGAACCCGCCCCGCGAGCCCTCCTCGACCGTGATCAGAACCTCGTGGTCCCGCGCCAGGTCCAGGATCAGCGCCTCGTCCAGCGGCTTGGCGAACCGCGCGTCCGCCACCGTCACCGCCACGCCCTGCTCGGCCAGCGTGTCGGCCGCCTTCAGGGCCTCCGCCAGGCGCGTGCCGAGCGACAGCAGCGCCACACGCGCCTCCGCGTCCCGCCGCACCACCCGGCCCTTGCCGATCGCCAGCGCCTCGCCCCGCTCCGGAAGCTCGACGCCCACCCCCTCGCCCCGCGGGTAGCGCAGCGCGATCGGGCCCGTATCGTGCGCGTGGGCGGTCGCCACCATGTGCACCAGCTCGGCCTCGTCGGAGGCCGCCATCACGGTCATGTTCGGCAGGCAGCACAGGTAGGCGAGGTCGAACGCGCCCGCGTGCGTCGCCCCGTCGGCGCCGACCAGCCCCGCCCGGTCCAGGCAGAACCGCACGGGCAGGTTCTGCAGCGCCACGTCGTGCACGACCTGGTCGTAGGCCCGCTGCAGGAAGGTCGAGTAGATCGCCACGAACGGCCGGTAGCCCTCGGTCGCCAGACCGCCCGCGAACGTCACCGCGTGCTGCTCGGCGATGCCGACGTCGAAGGTCTTGTCCGGGTGCGCCTTGCCGAACAGGTCGATGCCGGTGCCGCCGGGCATGGCCGCGGTGATCGCCACGACCTTGTCGTCGGCGTCGGCCGCCTTGATCAGGCTCTCGCCGAACACCCGCGTGTAGGCCGGCGCGTTCGGCTTGGCCTTGGCCTGGACGCCTGAGACCACGTCGAACTTGACCACGCCGTGGTAGCGGTCGGCCGAGGCCTCGGCGGGCGCGTAGCCCTTGCCCTTCTGGGTGACGACGTGGAGCAGGATCGGGCCGTGCTCGGCGTCGCGGACGTTCTTGAGCACCGGCAGCAGGTGGTCGAGGTTGTGCCCGTCGACCGGGCCGACGTAGTGGAAGCCCATCTCCTCGAACATGGTGCCGCCGCCGACCACGAGCGAGCGGGCGTATTCCTCGGCCGCGGCGGCGCGCTGGTAGAGCGCCTTGGGCAGGAGCTTGCCGAGTTGCTTGGCGGTCTCGCGCAGGGACTGGTAGGCGCCGCCCGAGGCCAGGCGGGCGAGGTAGGCCGACATGGCGCCGACGGGGGGCGCGATCGACATGTCGTTGTCGTTGAGGATGACGATCAGGCGCGAGTGCAGGGCGCCGGCATTGTTGAGGGCCTCGTAGGCCATGCCGGCCGACATGGAGCCGTCGCCGATGACCGCGATGGCGTTGCGGCGCTTGAGCGGGCGGTTCTTCGCCTTGGCGGCGGCGTTGTCGAGGTCGCGGGCGACCGCCATGCCGAGGGCTGCCGAGATCGACGTGGAGGAGTGGGCGGCGCCGAAGGGGTCGTAGACGCTCTCGCTCCGCTTGGTGAAGCCCGACAGGCCGCCGCCCTGGCGCAGCGTGCGGATGCGGTCGCGGCGCTCGGTGAGGATCTTGTGGGGGTAGCACTGGTGGCCGACGTCCCAGACGATGCGGTCGTCGGGGGTGTCGAACACGTGGTGGAGCGCCACGGTCAGCTCGACCACGCCGAGCCCCGAGCCGAGATGGCCGCCGGTGATCGAGACCGCGTCGATCATCTCGGCGCGCACCGCGTCGGCCACCGCCTGCAGCTCCGACTCCGGAAGACGCCGCAGCGCCGAAGGAGACGGAACGCGGTCGAGAAGTGCACTCTGCTCGGGGGTAATCGCCACGGCATCAACCTCTAACGGATGGGATCGGTTCGACGCCGAGCCTCAGGACATGTCGAGCGGGGCGACGCCCTCGGGCCGCCCGTCGGAGCCCAGCGTGATCCGCTGGATCCGCGCCTCGGCCCGCTTCAGCAGCGCCTCGCAATGCTTCTTCAGCACCTCGCCGCGCTCGTAGATCGCCACCGACTCGTCGAGCGGCACGTCGCCGCGCTCGAGGCGGCGGACGATTTCCTCGAGCTGTTCCAGCGCCTTCTCGAAAGGCAGGTCGCCGGCGGCGGGGGCCACCTCGGGTCTGCTCGCAGTCATCCCAGATACTTCCTTTGGGGGTGTTTGTACGGCGCGATCCCCGGTCGCCACAACCCTGGGGGCCAGTCCGCCGGCCGGGTCCGCACCGTTTTGGACGGCCGCGGCGGCGTTTGCGCCACACTTCGCACCGGCGTTCGGCTCACGCCAGCGCGAGGGTGAACGGCGTGCCCTCGAAGGCGTCGGCGCCGCGCCCGATGCGGGCGATCGCCGCGACCATGCGGCCGTCGCGGTCGAGCATCCGGTCGGCGATCGCCACGAACAGGGCGTTGGGTGTCGCCGAGGGCGAGGCGGACCGCAGGGCGTCGGCGATCGCCGCCTCGTCGCGCTCGGGCGCCAGCGCGCAGGCCGCGATGTAGGCGGCGGCCGTCGAGCGGCTGATCCCGGCGTAGCAGTGGATCACCAGCGGTTTCTCCCGCGGCCAGGTCCGGACGAAGTCGAGAAGCCGGGCCACGTGTTCTTCAGCCGGCAAAACGTGTCTGTCCCGGGCCGCCGCGATGTCGCTGACCCAGATGATGGCGTGGTTCGCGGCGTCGATCACGGCCGGCCGCTCCAGCGGCGTGCCGACATTGATCAGCGTGAGCACGTGGCTCGCGCCCGTGGCGGCGACGGTCTCGGGCAGGCGCGAGAGCGGACAGACGTGGAGGGTCGGCATGGTGGGGCGCCAGTGACCTGCGATCGTGACGGATCGAGGGCGGAGATCCGTCAGGGCGGGGACAGGGCGGTGAAGCGCGCGAGGAATCGCGCCTCGGCCTCGGCGGTCGGCCACGGCTCGGCCAGGGCCGGCACCGGCTCGGGCAGGTCGACCGAGGGGCCGAAATAGCGCTCGGCCTCCTCCGGCGCGAAGCCGGCGAGGCGCACCGCCTCGACGTGGGCCGCAATCCGGTCGGCCCGCTTCACGAGCCGGGCGAGGGCGGGCGAGGGGTTGGTCAGCCCGAAGCGGCGCCGCACCGCCGCGAGCAGGCGCAGTTCGACGCCGCGATAGGCGTCGCCGATGGCGGCCTTGAGCGGCGAGATGATGTCCCCGACCACGTATTCCGGCGCGTCGTGCAGGAGCAGCTCGAGCCCGTCCCGGTCGGTGCAGCCGGGAGCGAGGTGGCGGCCCACCGCCTCGACCAGCAGGCTGTGCTGGGCCACCGAGAAGACGTGCGGCCCGCGGGTCTGGCCGTTCCAGCGCGCGACCCGGGCGAGGCCGTGGGCGATGTCGGCGATCTCGATGTCCCCGGGCGCCGGGTCGAGGAGGTCGAGGCGCCGGCCGGAGAGCATGCGCTGCCACGCGCGCGGCGGCGCGCTCACCGGGGCCCGCCCAGCGCGGCGCAGGGCCCGTGCCGGTGGCAGCCGACGAGGTGATCGTTGACCATGCCCACCGCCTGCATGAACGCGTGCACGATGGTCGGCCCGCAGAAGGAGAAGCCCTCCGCCTTCAGGGCCTTGCCGATCGCCCGGGAGACCGGCGTCTCGGTGGCGATCTCCGCGCGGGTCCGGGCCGTGCCCTGGACCGGCCGGCCGTCGACGAAGTCCCACAGGAAGCGCGCGAAGCCGGGGCCGCGCTCCTCGATCCGCAACCACGCCCGGGCGCCCGCGACGGTGCCCTGGATCTTGGCGCGGTTGCGGATGATGCGGGTGTCGGCCATCAGCCGCGCGACGTCCGCCTCGGTGAAGCGGGCGATCCGCTCGGGATCGAAATCCGCGAAGGCGTCGCGGAACCCGTCCCGGCGGCGCAGGATGGTGATCCACGACAGGCCGGCCTGGAAGCCGTCGAGGATCAGCTTCTCGTAGAGGGCGCGGCCGTCATGCTCGGGCACGCCCCACTCGGTGTCGTGATAGGCGACGTAGAGCGGGTCTAGCCCGGCCCACCAGCAGCGCGGGCAGCCGTCGGGATGGTCTATGAGGCCGGTCTCGGACATGCGGCGATGGTAACGAGAACAGGAGCGGAACGCCACCGCGGCGGCGATGGCCGCACGGCCGCCCCGACGACCACCTCGACGGTCGCTTCCGCCCGTGCCGGACGAGCCGCGGCCACGCGGCCCGATCCCGAGCGTCGCGATCCTACCCGGCCGCGCTCGCCGCCGCGTCCGGCATGGCGAAGGTCGCGCAGGCGGGGCGCGCCAGAGTCACGGGCTGGTCGCCCGCGCGCGGAATCTCGCCGGAGGCGAGCGCGTCGCCCAGGCGGTCGAGGCGGACCGTGGCGAGGCCGCGGTTCCCCGCGGCGCTGCCCGTGGTGCCGAGCACCTTGCCGCCCGCGGTGATCTCGGTGCCGGGCGCGGGCGCGGCGTCCGGGTAGGCGGCCGCCAGGATGCGGGTCCGGGCCGTGCCGCGATGCTGCATCCGCGAGACCACCTCCTGGCCGACGTAGCAGCCTTTTCGGAAGTCGACGCCGCCGAGCTGGTCCATCAGCGCCTCGTGCGGGAAGGCGTCGCCGAAGGCGAAGTCGCGTCCGCCCTCGGGCACGCCGAGGGCGATCCGGTGCGCGTGGTAGTCGGCCTCGGCGGCGTCCGCCGAGAAGGCGCCCGCTTCGGCGTAGAGACGGGCGCCGAGATCGGCCGCGCGGGAATCGGCCAGCGCCTCCGCGGCGGGCGGGGCCGCGCCGGCCCAGGCCGCCGCGACCGCGACAGTCGGGTCGGCCGCGATGGTCGCCTGCGCGCGCAGGCGATAGAGCGCCAGGCGCTTGGCGAGGTCCGCGGCCCTGTCGGCCAGCACGTCGAACCGGAAGCCGTCGGGGATCCGCGAGACCAGGAAATCGAAGAGGATCTTGCCCTGCGGCGTGAGCAGGGCGCCGAGGCGCGCCTCACCGGGCTGGAGCGTCTCGACGTTGCAGGTCAGGACGCCCTGGAGCAGCGTCGTGGCGTCCGGTCCGGTGACGGTGACCAGGGCGCGATCCGGCAGCAGGGCGACGGGCATGGGCGGCGATTCCTCGGGGCGCGGACGGTCCGGCTGGCCGGACCGCGGACCCGGGACGTAGTCGCTGACCGCCCGCGCCTCAACCGTCCGCGCTCACCCGCTCAATGCTGGAGCGTCGTGGTGAAGGCGCCCCCGCGGATGCGCTCCGGGAATCCCTCCGCGTAGCGGGCCGTGGCTTCTTCGCCGTACGTCGTCACGAGTTCCTGAAAGGCCGCGAACAGGGCGGCCTGGGCCATGCAGTCACCGTCGAGACCATCGAGGCAGCCTTCCGCGAACGCTTCCGAGACGTAACTCAGCGCGACGCGTTTCTCCTCGACATCGACCTCGATGGGGGCGGTGTGAGAGCTGTGCTGCATGGCCGGATACTTCCATTGCGCCGGACACGGGGCCCGGCGGACGCAATGGATGATAAGCAGGTCCCGGCGGCTCGGCCAGCCGAGAATTTCGGATCGGTTAACGCGAGCGCTCAAATCCGATGTTTCGCCGGCATCGCCGGTATGTGTGCTGTACCTGCATCACCCCCCGAAACGCCCGGCCAGAGCGTGCGACAGCCGGTCGCCCTCCGCGACGTACCGGGCGGCCGCCTCGTGGGCCGCGGGCGTGCAGACCCGGTAGGTCAGCGCGTAGCCGCGGTAGCCGCGGTTGTAGGCGCCGGCCAGCCGGTCGCGGCGGGCCGGGGTCACGCCCTCGGAGTCGATCAGCGCCTTCATGCGGGCCGGCCAGTCGGCCGCGTCCGGGGCCGCGCAGAGGTTCCGCAGGAACGCCAGGGCCCCGATGATCTCGGACATGCGCAGCAGGTCGCGGTCGTAGGGCGCGGGCACGTCCGCGGGGGCGGGCGCCTCCTTGGACGGCTCCTTCGCGGCTTCCTTGGCGGGCGCGCCGCTCCGGCCGGAGCGCTGCTGCGCCAGCGCCGGCGCGGAGACCGGGCCTGCCAGGAGCGCCAGCAGGCACAGGAGGGTCGCGGGGCGCCTCACGCCGTCGGCTCCCCGCCCGGCACCCCCGCGCGGTTCGCGTGTCGATCCGCGCTCCCGGCCGTGCCCTGGCCCGCCACCCGCGCGAAGGCCTCGCGCAGGGTGTCGACCAGGCCGGGGGTGGTCGGAAGGGTCGCGACCTCCGCGAGCGTCGCCCACCGGGTGCCCAGGGCCTCGGGCCCGGCCACGGGCTCGCCGCCGCACCACACGGCGGCGTGCGGGTGGACGACGTAGTGGTGGCGGGCCCGGCCGGCCTCGTCTCGGACGATGATCTCGGTGGGCGAGAGCACGCCGACCACCTCGGCGGGCAGGCCGACCTCCTCGGACAGTTCGCGCAGGGCCGCCTCGGCCAGGGACTCGCCCGCCTCCACGAGGCCGCCCGGCAGGGTCCAGACGCCGCGCATCGGCTCGTTGGCCCGCGCCGCCAGCAGGACCCGCTCGCCGCGGATCACCGCGATCGACGCGCCCACGAAGGGCCGGGCCGGGAACAGCCGGCTGTCGGGATCCGGTGC
This sequence comes from Methylobacterium sp. A52T, assembly GCF_053346095.1. Taxonomy (NCBI): domain Bacteria; kingdom Pseudomonadati; phylum Pseudomonadota; class Alphaproteobacteria; order Hyphomicrobiales; family Methylobacteriaceae; genus Methylobacterium; species Methylobacterium sp. A52T. Next base: position 10,013 of record NZ_JBKFBI010000175.1, read on the forward strand.
GCCCGCGGTCACGGCTTGCCCCCGTCCGGTGCCACGACGGCCACCCGGCCGTCGGCGAGGCCGACGAGCAGCCGCGCCGCCGCGCCCTCGCCGAGGACGACGATGCCGGTCTCCGCGGGGGCCGGCAGCGGCACGCGCGCCCGCTCGCGCAGGCCGCCCTTGGCCGCCACGAAGGCGATCTCCGGCCGGCCCGCCACCGGCAGGACGAGTTCGGGGCTGCCGCCGGCCGGAACGGTCACGGCGAGATCCGAATCGCCGTCGCCGGCCGCGTAGCCCGCGGCCTCGCCGGCGGGCTCGATCGCGTCGGGACGCAGCGTCCAGAGCTGGAGCCGGCCCTTGGCGCTGACCGTCGCGGCCTGGGTGGCGCCCGATCCGGAGAAATCCGCGATGCCGGCGATCTTGAGGGGCGGGCCCGGCTGGGCGGGCGTGCGGGCGGCGACGGCCCAGGCCGCGCCCGGATCGCCGACGGGCCGGTCGATCAGCACGAGGCCGCCGGCATCCGCGCCGGACAGCGTCGCCGCCAGCAGCGCCGGGCGGTCCCCGAGGCGCAGCAGGCGCGG
>NZ_JBKFBI010000176.1:0-10315 GCF_053346095.1 Methylobacterium sp. A52T
GGCCGGCTCAAGCAGTATCGCCGCATCGCCACCCGCTACGAGAAGCGAGCCGCAAACTACCTCGCTATGGTCACGCTCGGCATGACCATGCTCTGGCTCAGATGACTTTGCAGAGACGCCCTAGGCCAGGGGTAGCCGAATGTGCCCGGTGTCGCGAACCGGGCGCATCCGTCGATCACCGCATCTCGAACACGTCTCTCGACCGGTGATGCAGGGTGACCTGATTTCGGGGGTTGGAAGACACCCGATCTTTCGGACGACGACCGTTCGAGTGTCCGTGCGCGCGATCTGGTCCCGGCTCGCGAGGCGTTATCCGATCGCGGGCTCGTTCAAGCTGTCCTTCGCGCCGGCTTCGGTCAGAAATAGTAGCCGATGCTCATGATGAAGCGGGACTTCCAGCGGTTGTCGCCGCCCATCGCGAGGCCGCTGTTGAACTGGCCGGCGCCGACGTAGGGATCGTTCCGGCCGAACACCCCCTCCGTGTAGATCACGAGATTGGGGTCGGCGGTCAGGGTCCAGGCGCTGCCGAGGATGAACCGCTCGCTCGCCTTGAAGTTCGCCTTGTCCTTGTAATAGGCGCTGTAGCCGAAATACGGGACCGCCGTGAACGGGCCGATCGGGTCCGCAATCTTGTAGGTCACCTCGGCCGAGACGAAGTTGCCGTGGGTCGCCATGTTGTAGGAGAAGTCGAAGCCGCCGACGGTGATCTGGTCGTTGCGGGTCGGGTTCTTCGGTTTGATGTCCTGGCGGACGTAGATCGCCTTGAAGCCCCAGGGCCCGTAGGTCCCGAGCACGTGCACGCCCTCGAGCTGCTTCGACCCGGTCGAGCGCGTGTCGAAATTGTAGACGTCGGAGTGCCAGAGCGAGCCGCCGATCGCGAACGAGGCGACGTCGTTCTTGACCAGGAAGTACTCCGCGCGGCCGACGAACATGTTCTCCTCGGCGTTGCGGCTGCCGCCCAGCACGTAGCTGTCGGCCTTGACGATGTTGGTCGAGTAGCGGGCGCTGTCGACGCTGGCGCCGATCGCGTTGGGATTGGCGCCCGGATAGTACGCGAGCTGGTAGTTGAGATCCGGCTCGACGTGCGCGTATTTGACGCCGAGGTTGTAGACCTCCTCGATGCCCATGGTGAAACCGAGCGTCTCGATGAAGCTGGCGCCGAAATACGGCACGAGGCCGAAGGGCACTTGGTTCATGCCCGCGGTGATGCTGTCTTCCTTGGTGAATTTGTAGCCGAGATAGGCGTAGAGCGGAAAGCTGACCTCGCCCGGGAAGCCCCGGTAGCCGTTGCGCGGCCCGTAGATCGAGCTGCCGCCGTAGAAGCGGTACTGGGCGGCGCCGAAGATCGTGTCGGAATCGTAGGCGGCCTTCAGCGCCAGGGTATCGAAGTCGAGATGCTCCGAGGCCTTCGGCGCCCCGGCCCGGTTGACGTCGTCGAACCGCCAGTCGTAGCGGGCGCGGATCGCCCCGCCGAAGGTGAATTTCTCGGACGGGCTCGCGGCCAGGACGGGCGTCGGATCGGGCACCGCCACCGGCTGCTCCCGGTTGAGCCGCGTCGGCTCGGCGTCGATCTCCTGCGCGCCCGGAGGCTGACTGCTCTGCCCCTGCCCGCGCTCCACTTGGCCGCTCTGCGCCTGCGCGCGGGCCGCCGTGCCGCACAGCATCGTGGCAGCCGTACAGGCAGCCAGGATCGCGCTGGATCCTTTCATCATCGTCGTGCCCCCAAGTTTTAGGTCGCCGTAGAGCCCCTGGCGGGTGCTTATTTTTGATTTTATTGTTTTGAAGCAGATGCTGATTTCAGCCAGCCATCGACGGTGGGCCGGTGCTCCGCGATCCACTTCGCGGCGGTCTGTTCGGGCTTGGCGCCGCGCTCCTCGTTCTGCGCCATCATGGCTTCCTCGTCCTTGATGCCGAGCTTGAACTTCTCGAGGATGGCGTAGACTTCGGGGAGATCTTCCTTCAGTCCCTTGCGGACGATGGTGTTGACGCTCTCGTCCTCTCCGAAGACCTTCTTGGGGTCGGCGAGGTATTTCAGCTCGTATCGGGCGAACATCCAGTGCGGCGTCCAGCCGGTGACGACGACGTCCTTCTTCTGGCGGACCGCGTTCTTGAGCGCGCTGGTCATCGTGGCGTCGCTGCCGTCCACGAGCTTGACCGGCAGGCCGTAGGCCTTGATCGCGGCCTCCGAGCTCTTCATCACGCCGGCCCCCGGGTCGATGCCGATCACCTTGCCGTCCACCTCCGCGGCCCGGGTCTTGAGATCCTCGATGGAGTTGAGCGGCGAGGAGGCGGGCACCACCCAGCCGATCTTCGCCCCGGTCACGTTCGGCCCGAGCAGGTCCAGGCGGTCCTTGAGCTTCTCGTAGTAGGCGCCCTGTGTCACCGGGAGCCACGCGGCGACGCTTGCATCGGCGTCGCCCGTGGCCACCGCCTGCCACATCGCGGCGGCGGCGAGCGGGACGGCCTTCACCGTGTAGCCCTTCTCCTCCAGCACCTGCTTGAGGATCGTGGTGGCGGCGACGGCGTCGGCCCACTCGACGTAGGCGAGCCGGACCTGCTTGCCGGCGGCTTCGGCGGGGCTCTGTGTGAGCGCGAGGCAGAGGAGAACACTGAGGGTTCGGACGCGCATCGCTGGACCTTTCGGGGCGGGACGGAGCTTCGAGATTCGGCGCGCGACAGGGTGGCGCCCGGCCGGTCCGGGCGCCGCGGGCAGGATGGCCGCAGCGGTTTCGGTGGCGCGGCGCCCGTCAGGCCGAGCCGTGCGGGCGGGCGCGCGCGGCGAGGGCCTGGGTGAAGCGATCGAGGATGACGGCGAGGATCACGATGCCGAGCCCCGCCTCGAAGCCGGCGCCCGCCTCGAGGCGCTGGATCGACTGCCACACCTCGCGGCCGAGGCCGCCGGCCCCGATCATCGCGGCGATGACGACCATGGACAGGGCGAGCATCATCGTCTGGTTGACGCCGGCCATGATGGTCGGCAGCGCGAGCGGCAGCTGCACCTTGAGGAGCTTCTGCGTCGCCGAGCCACCGAAGGCGTCGGACGCCTCGACCAGCTCCGTGGGCACGTTGCGGATGCCGAGCGTCGTCAGACGGATCACGGGCGGCACGGAGAAGATGATGGTCGCGAAGCAGGCCGAGACCGCGCCGAGGCCGAAGAATGGCAGCGCCGGGATGAGATAGACGAAGCTCGGCAGGGTCTGCATCATGTCCAGCACCGGCGAGAACACCTTCCAGGCCCACCGGCTGAGGGCGAACCAGATGCCCACCGGGATCCCGATGAGGAGCGCCATCACGGTCGCGAGGCTCACGAGGACCAGGGTCTCGATCGTGGACTGCCAGAGCCGGAGATCCCAGAGGAACAGGAGCCCGGCGAGCGTCAGGAGACCGACCTTCCGCCCCCCGATCTTGTAGGTCGCCAGCGCCGCCACTGCGATGAGCGCCCAGGGCGGCACCGCGACGAGGGCCGTGGTCAGCGTGTCGATCCAGTTCGAGACCGAGCGGCTGACGGCGCGGGTCAGCCAAGCGCCATGGTCGGTGAGCCAATCGAGTCCGTCGTCGCTGAGCGTGTCGAGGGGAAATTTCGGGACGTTCCAGTCCATCCTTCCGCTCCTGCGGGCTTGTGAAGGGGGGCGGCGCTGACGGCCGATTGGCCGTGCGTGCCCGGGCGCGCCGCCAGTGCGCGGACGATGTCCCGGCTCGTGAGCGTGCCGATCAGGCGCCCGTCCTCGGCGACGACCGCCACGGCGCCCTCGTCGGCGACGCGGCCCATCACCGCGTCGAGGCGGCTTCCCGCCGGCACGGTGACCGGATCGCGATCGAGGAGGCCTGACACGGTCTCGCCCGCGCGGGCCGCCGCGAGCCTGTCGCGCCGGACGCGGCCGACGAAGCGGCCCTCCGGATCGGCGACGAACCACGTCTCGGCCGCATCCGCCGCGACCGCCGTGCGCGCCTCGGCCACGGTGAGCGTCGGCGCCAGGATCGTGGCCGCCCGGTTCGCCACGTGCTGGGTCCGCATGACCGCGGACAGGTCGATATGCTCCACGAAGCGCTCGACATAGTCCGTCGCGGGGCGCGCCACGATCTCCTCGGGCTGGCCGATCTGGACCACCTCGCCGTCCTTCATCAGGACGATGCGCCCGCCGAGGGCGACGGCCTCGTCAAGGTCGTGGGAGACGAAGACGATCGTCTTCCTGAGGGTGCGCTGGAGGTCCTTCAGCTCGGCCTGCATGTCGCGGCGGATCAGCGGGTCGAGGGCGCTGAAGGCCTCGTCCATCAGCAGGATGTCGGCATCCGCCGCGAGGGCGCGGGCGAGGCCAGCCCGCTGCTGCATCCCGCCGGAGAGTTCGTGCGGATACTTGTGCTCCCAGCCCTTCAGGCCGACGAGGGCGATGGCCTCCATCGCGCGGTCGTTGCGCTGCCGGTGGGGGAGCTTCTTGATCTCGAGACCGAACGCGACGTTCGACAGGATGGTGCGGTTCGGCAGCAGGGCGAAATGCTGGAAGACCATGCCGAAGGTCTTCTGCCGGAACGCCAGCAGGTCCTTCCGGCCGAGGCGCGTGACATCGACGTCGTCGACCAGGATGCGGCCGCAGGTCGGCTCCACCAGCCGGTTCATGCAGCGCAGCAGGGTCGATTTCCCCGACCCGGACAGACCCATGAGGACCAGGATCTCGCCCTCGACGACGTCGAACGAGATGTCGCAGAGTCCGACGACCGCGCCGCAGGTCTTGGCGATGTCGGCCTTCCGTTTCCCTTCGGAAATCAGCGCGATCGCCTCGGCATGATTGGCGCCGAAGATCTTGCTCACGCCCGCTAAGGTAATACGATCCATGTGGTTACGACCTCTGCGATCTATTGCATTTTCCAGTCGTCACTTGTTGCCCTGAGCCGAACGAGCCTTTTATCAATGACAATGAAAAGCTACCGGCGGGCCCCTCGCGGGCTTGCCTTTCTGCGACGCTTTCTGACGGGAAGACGACACGTCCGGAATTTTACCGTCATGAATTCACAATGCACTGCAGCATTGGCACCGATTTAGACAGCGATGAGAACATATTGTGCAGGAACGGCCGCGTTCCTTTGCAGGCGCATCGTTCGCGGCGCCGCCGCTTGTTCTTCACGCTCCCGCGATCAACGACTCTGTCACGCGGACGGCACGGTTCGCGCCCGGGCACGACGTCGCCGGATCGACGGCGATCCGTGAGGCTGACGATCGTTCTACCGCAACGGTGAGCGGCACATCTGCGTCGAGGCCGGGTCCCGTTCCCGCGCGTCCGCACCGGATGCCCTTAGTACGCCTGACTCGGCGGCCCCGATGGGCTACGAGGCGTCCGGCCGAAGCAATGGACGCGTGGATGCGGTTAGAGATCGAGCGAAAGTTCCTCGTGGCGGGCGCGGGCTGGCGCGACGCGGCCACATCCATACGGCACCTGAAGGACGGCTTGGTCGGTCATTTCGCGCGCGGGAAGGTCCGGGTGCGGCTCGACGGCGAGCGTGCCTGGCTCACGGTCAAGGGCGCCCGCGAAGGTATCGCCCGCGCGGAGTTCGAGTACGAGATCCCGCATGCCGACGGCGCCGCCATGGTCGATCAGGTGTGCACCGGCAACGTGATCGAGAAGATCCGCTACTGCGTGCCGCACGACGGGCTGACCTGGGAGGTCGACGTCTTCCAGGGTTCGCTGGCCGGGATGGTCCTGGCCGAGGTCGAGCTCGCGCGGGCCGATCAGACCTTCAGCAAGCCCGCCTGGCTCGGCGAGGAGGTGACCGGCGACCTGCGGTTCCGCCAGTCCACCCTGCTCCATCTCTGCTGCGAGGCCGGCCGGCCGATCACGATGGACGACGTGCTGCGGCTGCCGGTGGCCGCTTAGCGACCCGGCCGCGCTCAGCCCGTGCTGCGCAGGGCGCGGTCGAACAGGGCGCCCATCGCCGCCCAGCCGCGCTCTGCGGCCGCGCGATCGTGGACGGGGAAGTCCGGCATCATCCAGCCGTGCGCGGCGGGATAGGTCTCCGCCGCATACCGGACACCCGCTCGCGACAGCGCCGTCTCCAGCCGCTCGGCCATCGCGGGCGGGTAGCTTCCGTCGTTCTCGGCGGCCGCGATATACACCTCGGCCCTCAGCGCCGGCGCCAGACGATGCGGGCTCGCGGGTTCCTCGGTCGCGAGATTGCCGCCGTGGAAGCTGGCGACGGCCGCGAACCGCTCCGGATACGTGCCGGCCGCCGTGATGGCCATGCGGCCGCCCATGCAGAAGCCCACCGCCCCGACCGCGCGCCCCGCGACGTCGTCGCGCGTGTCGAGATAGGCGAGGAGCGCCGCGGTATCCGCCGGGGCCCTGAGATTGTCCGTCGTCGCCATCAGCGGGCCGAGGATCGCGCGGAAATCGCCTTTGAACACGTCCGCGGGGACGAAGGGGCCATAGGGCCCGTAGCGGTAGAAGAGGTCCGGTAACAGAACGAGATAGCCGCCGGTCGCGAGCCGCCGCGCCATGTCGACGAGGGCCGGTCGGATACCGCCGGCATCCATGTACAGGATCACGGCCGGCCAGGGGCCCACGCCGTCCGGCGCGACGACGTGCGTCCCGCATACGCCGTCCTCGGTCCGGATCGCGACGTGCTCGTTGATCATGCTCGGTTCCTCGACGGGGCGCCCGCACGTTCTGCGCCCGCCTTCGGAAAACCGCCAGGCCGTCGACCGCACCCCACGTCTCGGGCCGCCGGTCGCCATGAGCGAGGAGAAGGCCCGTGACCTGATCCGGTCCGGTGGTGCTGCGGCGACGGTCCTCGCCTGCGACCGAGCTATCCCTGTCGCTCCGCCGCGAAGCCAGCTGTCTGACGCGTTGCCGGCGCGGTCCGGTTTCGGTTTGCGGGCCGGACGGTATACGGGTCGCCACGGCGGCCCGCGCGGTGACGGCCCCGTCGCCCGCGCCGGTCTCCGGTCTCCCGATTTCACGATCCCCGGGGGCGCCGGCCTCCTCCGAGAAGGCTGCTCATGGACCAAGCGAAACCCCGGCGCGAGACGACGATCGCGCGGGCGGGTGCGGGGCGGACGGGCTACGTCACGGTCCGGGGCGCGCGGGAGCACAACCTGCTCGACATCGACGTGGAGATGCCGCGCGACGCGCTCGTCGTGTTCACGGGCGTCTCCGGATCCGGCAAGTCCTCGCTGGCCTTCGGTACCCTCTACGCGGAGGCGCAGCGCCGCTACTTCGAATCGGTCGCGCCCTACGCGCGGCGGATGATCGACCAGGTCGGCGTCCCCGACGTCGACGCGATCGAGGGCCTCCCGCCCGCTGTCGCGCTCCAGCAGCAGCGCGGCACCCCGAGCGCGCGCTCGTCGGTCGGCAGCGTCACGACCCTGTCGAGCCTCGTGCGCCTGATGTACTCGCGCGCCGGCACCTACCCGCCCGGCCAGCCGATACTCTACGCCGAGGACTTCTCGCCCAATACGCCGCAGGGCGCCTGCCCGTCCTGCGGCGGCCTCGGGCGGGTCTACCAGGCGACGGAAGCCTCGATGGTGCCGGACCCGTCCCTGACGATCCGCGAGCGGGCGGTCGCGGCCTGGCCGCAGGCCTGGGGCGGCCAGAACCTGCGGGACATCCTCGTCAGCCGGGGCGTCGACGTCGACACGCCCTGGGAAGCGCTGCCCCGGACGCTCCGGGACTGGATCCTGTTCACGGACGAGCAGCCGCAGGAGCCGGTCTATGCCGGCCTCACACCGGAGCAGACGCGGCTCGCCCGCCGCCGCGGCTTGGAGCCGAGTTACATGGGCACCTTCACCAGCGCCCGCCGCCACGTGCTCGGCACCTTCACCAACTCGCAGAGCGCGCTGATGCGCCGCCGCGCCGCGCGCTACCTCGTGAGCGAGGATTGCCCGGCCTGCCACGGCAAGCGGCTGAAGCCCGAGGCGCTCTCGGTGACGTTCGCGGGGCTGGATATCGGCGCGCTCTCGCGCATGCCGCTCTCGGCGCTCGCCGAGGCCCTGAGGCCGGCGGCCGAGGACCGGCAGCCCGAGGCCGACGCCGCACCCGCCACCCTCGACCGCGCGGTGGGCCGGAAGGATCGCGCCGAGCGTGCCGCGTCCGGGGGCTCGGCCCATGCGGGCGCGCCGGACGTGCGCGTCACGCCGAACCTGTCGATCGAGAAGCGCCTCGCCGCCCAGCGCCTGGCCTCGGACCTCATCGCGCGCATCGGGACGCTTGCGGATCTGGGCCTGGGCTACCTCTCGCTGGACCGTGTCACCACGACCCTGTCGTCGGGTGAACTGCAGTGCCTCCGCCTCGCGACCCAGCTGCGCTCGCAGCTGTTCGGCGTCGTCTACGTGCTCGACGAGCCCACGGCCGGTCTGCACCCGGCCGACGGGGACGCCATGCACGACGCGCTGGCCGGGCTGCTCGCCGCGGGCAATTCGCTCTTCGTCGTCGAGCACGACATCGGCACCATGCGCCGCGCCGACTGGCTGGTCGACGTCGGACCGGAAGCGGGCGAGAACGGCGGCACGATCCTCTACAGCGGTCCGCCGGAGGGCCTGCGTGACGTCGCGACGTCCCGGACGCGGCTCTACCTGTTCGGCCTGGCGGATGCGCCCCCGCGGCCGTCGCGGGAGCCCGCGGGGTGGCTGCGCCTCGAAGGCATCGTTCGCAACAACCTGAACGGCGTCTCGGTCCCCTTCCCGATCGGGTGTCTCACCGCCGTGACCGGCGTCTCGGGCTCCGGGAAGTCGAGCTTGGTCAGTCAGGCCCTGCTCGAGCTGGTCAGCGAGCGTCTCGGCCGGCCGGTGAAGACCGAGGACGAGCCGGACGATCCCCTGGACGAGGCTCCGGGCCCTTCCGAGGGCCGCATTGCCGGCTCCATGGACGGGATCGGGCGCCTGGTCCGGGTCGACCAGAAGCCCATCGGGCGCACGCCGCGCTCAAACCTCGCCACCTACACGGGCCTGTTCGACGCCGTCCGCGAGCTGTTCGCCGCGACTCCGGAGGCTCGGCGGCGCCGCTACGATGCGGGCCGCTTCTCCTTCAACGTGGCCAAGGGGCGCTGCCCGGCCTGCGAGGGCGAGGGCTTCGTCAGCGTCGAGTTGCTGTTCATGCCGAGCGTCTACGCCCCCTGCCCGACCTGCCACGGCACGCGCTACGCGCCGGAGACGCTGGCGGTGACATGGAACGGGCTGAGCATCGCGGACGTGCTCGCGCTGACCGTCGACCGGGCCTGCGCGGCCTTCGCGGACGAGCCGTCCGTGCTGCGGCCGCTCACCGTGCTGCGCGATCTCGGCCTCGGCTACCTGCGGCTCGGCCAGCCGGCGACCGAACTCTCCGGCGAAGAGGCCCAGCGCATCAAGCTCGCCACCGAACTGCAGCGCGGGCAGCGCGGCGGCACGCTCTACGTCCTCGACGAGCCGACGACCGGCCTGCACCCGACCGACGTCGACCGCCTCATGGTCCAGCTCAACGGTCTGGTCGACGCGGGCAACACCGTCGTGATGGTCGAGCACGACATGCGGGTCGTCGCCGGGGCCGACCACGTGATCGACATGGGCCCCGGCGGCGGCGACCAGGGCGGCACCGTCGTGGCCGCCGGCCGACCCGAGATCGTCGCCGCGGCCGCGGCCGGCCGCACGGCGCCCTATCTGCGCGAGGAGCTCGCGACGGTCCGCACGCGGCCGCCGGGCTGAGGTCACACACCGCGGCCGCCACAGGGCTCGAAGAACGAAGGCGTGCCGCGCGCACTCGTCGCGCGCCGCGTGACCCGCGGCGGTCCGACGGTCTGGCGAGGCGATCGTGCTGCGCGTCTTGCGAGCCGAAGAACGCGCTGCGGTGCAGTATCGATTAAAATGAGTTTTGCGGGATCAGTACTGAGCCGTCGGAGTTTCAACCGTTACTGCTGAATTCTCCGGAGGATCGCCATGGGCCTCACCGCGTTCGCCGTGTTCGTCATTCCGTGGGTCCTGCTCGCGGTGTTTCTCACGCGGTCCCCTTCGACGCTTCGCCTGGGGACCGCGTCCGCGCCGTGGCGGTCTATCCCGACCCACAAGGAGATGGCCCGCGCCGACCGTCGCGCGATGCACCCGCACGAGCGGCGGGCGGGCGAGACGGACGGAGTCTCGGGCCGGGACCAGCGCGGTCGGACCGATCCGCCCACGGGCGGTGCGCTGGGCACGAGCGTGGAGCCCACGGAGCCCGACGACAAGTTCAGCTAGCTAGAGCGTTTTCGGTTTATTCTGGGTCGTATCCTGCAGCGGCGAAGAAATTGGCGCACTCGTCTGGCGTTACGGTGTCGATGAGCCGTCCGATGGCCGACCATAGCCCTTCGACGGTGCGCTCGG
>NZ_JBKFBI010000177.1:0-10254 GCF_053346095.1 Methylobacterium sp. A52T
CCTCGGCCTCGGCGGCCGGCTCCTCGACGCCGCGGAGGCCCGCGCCCGCGCCGAGGGCTGCGACCGGCTCCGGCTGGAGGTGCGCGCCGACAACGGCGCCGGCATCCGCCTCTACGAGCGCCGGGGCTACACCCGCTTCGCCGTGCGGCCGGACTATTACGAGGACGGGATGGAGGCGTGGCGCTACGAGCGCGCGCTGTAGGCGCCGCGCGGACTGCCGCGCGGACCACCGCCCAGCCGCCGGCGGCCCGCACACCGCCCCGGCGATAGCGAGATCCGGCCAGGCGCGTCCTCGCGCCACTCTCCGTCATCGCGACGGCGCCGGCAGGCCGACCGCGCTGAACCTCCGGCTCTTCGGGAGTGCGCCCGCAGGATACCCGGTCCCTCGCGCCGCTCCACGGACCGGCACAAGCCCGCCGCGCGGCCGGCGACCGCGCCGATATCGTCACCCGAGAATGCGGTCTAATTCTCGACAATCCTTCCCTATTCCGGTCTTTTTCTCGTATCGCTTCACGTATCGGCCGACAATCGACGTTTAAATTCGTACTTCTGTCGAAAAATCTCCGCTGTTTGCCTGAGAAAACCTGACGTTCTAAGATAGCGCATCGCGGGACATGAGATCTCACCGATGACTCGCTGGCTGGGACGCTTCTCGATCCGGACGTTGCTGTGCCTGGTGATCGCCATCATGGCCTGCATGGCGCTGGGCAACGCGGTGCGGACACTCGTCGACGCGCGGGCGCGGGCGGCGGGCGCCGCGCGAGCCCTGAACCTGACGCAGGCGAGCCAGGGCCTCCTCCGGACGATCCTGCCGCTGCGGCTCGAGCGCGGATCGACGCTCGCCCTCGGGGGTGAGGCGCCGGCGGACGCGAAGACCCTGTCGACCATCGCGGGGAGCCGGCAGGCGCTGACCGAGCATTACGGCCGGGCCCGGCGCAGCCTGGGCGATCTGGCAGAGCCGGCGGTCAGCGCGACGCTCGAGCGCCTGAGCACCGCGCAGGCGGAGATGGCGGACCTGCGTCCCCGCATCGACGCGGCCCTCGGGCTGCCGCTGGCCCGGCGTGACCCGGCGCTGCGGGACGCCGCGATGGCCGCCTTCCAGGACCTGCTCGAGGCGCTGACGGCCACGCTGAAGGCGGTCGACGCGGCCATTCCCCGGTCCGATCCGGTGCTGCAGCGCTATCTCGCCCTCAAGCAGGCGGCCTGGGAGACGCGCGTCGCCAGCGGCAACGTCGCGGTCCGGGTACAGGCCTCGCTGGTCGCCGGCGCGGCGTGGTCCCTGCCCGAGACGGTCGCGGCGGCGGCGGAGCGGACCGAGCTTCTGTCCGCGTGGCGCCGCACCACCGAGGCCGCGGTCGACGTCTCGGAGACGGTGCGGGCCGCGTACGAGCGGGCGAAGGCCGCCAATTTCGAGGGCGACACCGAGGCCATCGCGCGGGCGGTCTTCGACGCGCTCAGCACGCACGCGCCCCCGCGCCACACCTTCGCGGAGCTGCGCGACCGCAACACGGTGAACCAGCGCTCCCTCGTGGCCCTCTGCGACGCGGCCCTCGACGCGATGGTGGCGCGCGCCGAGGCCCTCGCCGAGGACGCGCGGGGCGACGTCGCGCGCAGCGGGGCGGCGCTGCTGGCGGTGATCCTGCTGGTGGCCCTCGGCCTGTGGACCCTGTTCGGCGGCGTGCTGCGCCCGCTCCGGGTGCTGACCGCCACGATGGGGGCGCTGGCCGACGGGGACGCCTCCGTCACGGTCCCGGCGCGCACCTACCGCAACGAGATCGGCGCCATGGCGCGGGCCGTCCAGGTGTTCAAGGACAACCTCATCCGCGGCCGCCAGCTCGAATCCGAGGCCGCCGAGGCGCGTCAGGCGGCGGAGGCACGGCGCCGGTCCGACCTGCGGGCGATGGCCGAGCGCTTCGAGCGGACGGTCGGCGGCGTCATCGCCCAGGTCTCGGACGCGGCCACCGCGCTGCAGGGCACGGCCCAGGCCATGACGGCCACCGCGACCGAGACCGCCAGCCAGTCCAGCACCGTGGCGGCCGCCGCCGAGGAGGCCGCCACCAACGTCAGCACCGTGGCGGCTGCGGCCGAGGAGCTCGGCGCCTCCGTGGAGGAGATCGGCCGGCAGGTCGAGGGATCGACCCGGCTCGCCCAGGGGGCCGTCGCGGAAGCGGGGCAGACCGGCGCGATGGTCCGGGACCTGAGCGACGCGGTCGCGCGGATCGGCGACGTGATCGGGCTGATCGCGGCGATCGCCGGGCAGACCAACCTGCTGGCGCTGAACGCCACGATCGAGGCGGCCCGGGCCGGCGAGGCGGGTCATGGCTTCGCGGTCGTCGCCGGCGAGGTGAAGGCCCTGGCCGCGCAGACCGCCCGGGCGACCGAGGAGATCGCGGGCCAGATCGCCGGCATCCAGGGCGTGACCGGCGGGGCCGTCGCGGCGATCGGCGCGATCACGGGGCGGATCCAGGAGATCAGCGGCGTGGCGGGCGCGATCGCGGCGGCGGTGGAGGAGCAGGGATCGGCCACCCGGGAGATCGTCCGCAACGTCGGGGAGGCGGCCGTCGGCACCGGCGCGGTGACCCGCACGATCCTCGGCGTCGCCGGGGCCGCCGAGGAGACCGGCCGGGCGGCCAACGCGGTGCTCGCGGCGGCCTCCGCGCTGTCGCGCCAGTCCGAGACGCTCGCGGCCGAGGTCGCGCGCTTCCTCGACACCGTCCGGGCCGCGTGACCGGACGACGCCGGGAGCCGCGCGGGCCTCCGCCCCGATCTCGCCCGTTTAGGGGAGTCTTACGGCTCGCGCGCTACAGCGTACGCAACGGGCGGGGGCAATCCCGCCGCGCATGAGTCGCCGTCCATGGCCGTGATCGTCGCCTTCGTCATCAATGCGGGGCTCAACTTCGTCCTCGGCCTGCTGATCGCCAAGCTGCTGGGGCCGGCGGATTTCGGCCGGTTCGCCCTCGCGACCACCGGCGCCATCGTGCTGAACACGGTGCTGTTCGAGTGGCTGCGCCTGTCGGCGACGCGGTTCTACTCGGGGCGCGTGCGCGTCGACGAGCCGTGGATCCGCCACGGGCTCGACCGGGCCTACCTGCGCATCGGCGCGCTGCTCCTGGCCGCCGCGGCCCTGTGCGGGGCCTTCGGCTTCGCCGGCGGCGCCGACGGGCGCGAAGCGGTCCTGTGCGGCACCGGCCTCGCGGCCCTGGGCATCGGCGTGTTCGACTACCACGCGGCCCTCGCCCGGGCGCGGTTCGACGGCAAGCTGTATCTCGGCCTCGTGGCGGTGAAGAACGTCCTGTCCTTCGCCATGATGGCCGCGGCGGCGTGGTGGCTGCCCCAGCCGGCCTGGGTGCTGGCGGCGGCGGGGCTCAGCCAGCTCCTCGCGGTGGCGGTGCTGCGCCACCCCCTGCGCGACCCGCGCACGCCCCTCGAACGGCCGCGCCTGTCGACGACGTGGCGGGTCTTCGCGCGCTACGGCCTGCCGCTGATCGCCGCCAACACCGCCTACCAGTGCCTCGCCTTCGTCAATCGCGGCGCCATCGCGGGCCATGCCGGCTTCGCCGAGGCCGGCTACTTCGCCCTGGCGGCCGACGTCACCTCGCGCTCGCTGATGACGCTGGGCACCGCCCTCGACCTGCTGCTGTTCCAGTTCGCCGTGCAGGCGGAGGAGCAGAGCGGCCGCGCCGCCGCAGAGGCGCAGGTCGCCGCCAATGCCGGCACCGTGTTCGCCCTGCTGGCGCCCTGCGCGGTCGGCTTCTGGGCGGTGCTGCCGGCCCTCCAGGGGCTGGTGGTGCCGGACGCCTATCGCGGGCCGTTCGAGACCTACAGCACCGTGCTGATGCCGGGCCTGTTCTGCCTCGCGATGATGTTCTACGCCCTCAACCCGGTCTTCCAGATCCGCCGCAAGACCCTGCCGGTGGTCGCCGCCGCCCTGGTCGGCCTCGCGGTGAACGGCGCAGGCCTGCTGGTCCTCCCGGACCGGATGGGCGGGCTCGGCGTCGCGGTGGCGCAGACCGCGGGCCTCGCCGCCGCCGGAACGTGGCTCGGCTGGCGCGCCCTCACCGGCCCGGGGCGCATCGCGCTGCCCTGGGGCGAGATCGGCGTCGCCGCGCTCGCCTGCGCGGCGATGGGGCTCGCCCTCGCCCCCTTCCGGCAGCTGCCGCCCGCCACCGCCCTGGCCGTCCTGGTCCCGGCCGGGATGGTTCTCTACGGTGCCCTGGTCTGGATCTTCGACATCGCCGGCCTGCGCCGCCAGGTCCTGGCGCGCCTGCGCCCGGCAGGGACCGTGGCGGCGGAGTAGGGTCGCGCGCCGCCGCCGCAGTGGAAATCCCGCCGCTGAAACCCCGCGACTCCACCTCCGCTTGAATCCGCCGCCGGATCCGGCGACACCCGTCCTGGAATGGATACAAACAGGACCGGGACGGGAACGATGGGCGTCTACGAGCCCGGCACCGAGGCGGAGGCCGGCGAGATCGTGCGGGCTGCCGCCGGGCGCGGCGAGCGCCTGCGCCTCGCCGGCGGCGGCACCGCCGCGGGGCTCGGCCGGCCCGCGCAGGACAGCGCGACGCTCTCCGCGCAGGCGCTCACCGGCGTCACGCTCTACGAGCCCGCCGAGATGGTGGTGGCGGCCCGGGCCGGGACGCCGCTCGCCGAGGTCGAGGCGCTGCTCGCCTCCCGCGGCCAGATGCTGCCCTTCGAGCCGATGGACCTGCGCGGCCTGTACGGCACCGCCGGCGACCCGACCCTCGGGGCCGTGGCGGCGATCAACAATGCCGGCCCCCGGCGCATCAATGCCGGCGCCGCCCGGGACAGCCTGATCGGCGTGCGCTTCGTCAACGGGCGCGGCGAGGCGATCAAGTCGGGTGGCCGGGTGATGAAGAACGTCACCGGCCTCGACCTCGTGAAGCTGATGGCCGGCGCCCACGGCACGCTGGGCCTGCTCACCGAGGTCACCTTCAAGGTGCTGCCCGCCTGCGAGTGGGTGGCGACCCTCGTCTTCTCCGGCCTGGACGACGCCCGGGCGGTGACCGCCCTGTCGGAGGCGCTGGGCTCGCCCTTCGAGCTCACGGGCGCCGCGCACCTGCCGGCCGGGATCGGCGCCCCGGAGGCGCGGACTCTGATGCGCCTCGAGGGCTTCTCCGACTCCATCGACTACCGCGCGGGCGCGCTGCGCCGCCTGCTCAAGCGCTACGGCGAGCCCGAGATCGTGGACGGCGCGGACGGTACCGCCCTGTGGCGGACGGTGCGCGACGCGGCGCCGCTCGCCGAGCCGCGGGAGGCCGCCCTGTGGCGGATCTCCACCGCACCGACGCGCGGGCCGGCCCTGGCGGCGGCGGTCGCGGCCGAGCGCGACGCGCGCTGGTTCTTCGACTGGGGCGGCGGCCTGATCTGGCTCGCCACCGGCGCGGCGGGCGATGCCGGCGCCGCGACGGTGCGCCGGGCGGTGCGGGCGCAGGGCGGCCACGCCACGCTGGTGCGGGCGCCCGACGCCGTGCGCGCCGCCGTGCCGGTGTTCGAGCCGCTGGCCGAGCCGCTGATGCGGCTCACCGCCGGCATCAAGGCGGCGCACGACCCCGCCGGTGTGCTCAACCCCGGCCGGATGTACGCCGGACTCTGAAGCTTCAGATCCCGCCCCTCCCCGAGCGTGGGGAGGCGTGGCGCCGAGGACGCGACCCGTGCAGACCAACTTCGCCCCCGCCCAGCTCGCCGATCCCGCCATGGCGGCGTCGGAGAAGATCCTACGGACCTGCGTGCATTGCGGCTTCTGCACGGCGACCTGCCCGACCTACCTGCTGCTCGGCGACGAGCTCGATTCCCCGCGCGGGCGGATCTACCTGATCAAGGACATGCTGGAGGGCGGCAAGCCGGCCTCGCAGGAGGTGGTCAAGCACGTCGACCGCTGCCTCTCGTGCCTGTCCTGCATGACCACCTGCCCGTCGGGGGTGCACTACATGCACCTCGTCGACCACGCCCGGGCGCATATCGAGGAGACCTACGCGCGCCCCGCCGGCGACCGGTTCCTGCGGGCGCTCCTCGCCCAGGTCCTGCCCTATCCGGGCCGCTTCCGCCTCGCGCTCACCGCCGCCAAGCTCGGCGCGCCGTTCCGGGGGCTGGTGGCCCGGCTGCCGCGGGTCGGCAACCGCCTCGCGGCCATGCTCGACCTCGCGCCGGCCGGGGCGCCGCCCCGCGAGCCGACGAACCGGCCGGGCCGGTTCCCGCCGGCGGGCGGCCAGGCGGCCGCGATGCCCTCCCGGCGCGTCGCCCTCCTGCGCGGCTGCGCCCAGAGCGTCCTGCGGCCGGACTTCAACGCCGCCGCGATCCGGCTGCTCAACCGGCACGGGATCGAGGTGGTTCACGCGAACGAGGGCTGCTGCGGGGCTCTGACCCACCACATGGGCAAGGAGGAGTCGGCCCACGCCCACGCCAAGCAGGCGATCGACGCCTGGGACGCCGAGATCGCCGAGGGCCTCGACGCGATCCTGGTCACGGCCTCGGGCTGCGGCACGACCATCAAGGATTACGGCTTCATGTTCCGCGACGACCCGGCCTACGCCGAGAAGGCGCGGCGGGTCTCGAGCCTGGCCAAGGACGTGACCGAGTACCTCGCGCTGCTCGACCTGGCCCCCGTGGCCGAGACCGACCTCGTCGTGGCCTACCACTCGGCCTGCTCGATGCAGCACGGCCAGGGCATCCGCCTGGAGCCCAAGACGCTGCTGAAGCGCGCGGGCTTCACCGTGAAGGACGTGCCCGAGGGCCACATCTGCTGCGGCTCGGCGGGGACCTACAACATCCTGCAGCCGGAGCTCGCCGCGAAGCTGCGCGCCCGGAAGGTCGCCAATATCGAGCGCGTGCGCCCCGACGTGATCGCCACCGGCAACATCGGCTGCGCCACGCAGATCGGGAAGGGCACCGGCATCCCGATCGTCCACACGGTCGAGCTGCTCGACTGGGCGACCGGCGGCCCGAAGCCCGCGGCGCTCGCCGGGGTGACGCCGCGGCTCGAAGCGGCGGAGTAGGCACACGCCTGTCGCGTGGCGCCGCGCGCACCGTGACAGGCCCGTGACATCTATTCACGTTGACCCTTGCCAAATCCGCGCAGCGGTCTGTAATGATGTCGACCCCTCTCCGGTCCCGCCGGTCGCCGCAACGGCCCGCGGACGTGACCGAATTCCTCGCGAAAGCGGTCGCGGTGTCGCGGCGGGCCCTGTCGGTCCGCTTGGCGGCGGCATGTGCCGCCCGCGATCGGGCAGGTGTCGCACGACGCGGCGGAGATCCTCCGCCGCACCCAGGAATTCACGGCCGGTCCCCCGCCGGCCGAGATTGTTTCGCGAGGTCGGGACCACGATGGACGGACGCACGGCCCAGCATAAGGCTGCGCGTGCCCCGGAGGCGCAAACGGTGCGTCACGCCGGTCCGTCCGTCCGCCCGGCCTGTTTCAACCCCAGGCGCCCAGGGCGCCGAACGGCGGTTGACGGCAATTTCCCCTCGAACCCATCCGCCTCGGCGACGAGGCCGGCATCCCGCCCGACAGCATTGATGTCGGGCGAGGCGCCGCCGGGACCACGGGCACGGAGAACGACGTCGGCCGCCATGCCGAGAGTCCGACATGGCCAACAAAATGCTGATCGACGCGATGCACCCGGAGGAGACCCGGGTCGTCACGGTCCACGGGTCTAGGGTCGAGGAGTTCGACTTCGAAGCCGCCAACCGGCGCCAGCTGCGCGGCAACATCTACCTCGCCAAGGTCACCCGGGTGGAGCCGTCGCTCCAGGCGGCGTTCGTCGAGTACGGCGGGAACCGCCACGGCTTCCTGGCCTTCAACGAGATCCATCCCGACTACTACCAGATCCCGCTGGCCGACCGGCAGGCGCTCCTCGAGGAGGAGGCCCGCGACGCCGAGGAGCACCGCGAGCGCGAGGAGCGCCGTCGCCGGTCGTCGTCGCGCCGGTCCCGCGGCCGCCGCGCCGAGGCCCGCGCCCGCGGCGCCGACGAGACCGTGAGCGCCGAGGACACGCACGCGGCGCCCGAGAGCGAGGACCGGGCCGAGATCCGGAACGAGTCGGGGATCGACCCGGCCGTCCAGCCCGACACGCTGTCCGAGAACCCCGAGGCCGTGCAGGAGGCCCTCGCCTCCGAGGCCGCCGCCGGCGACCTCCCGGAAGGCGAGCCGGCGCAGGCCGTTGAGCCCGCGGCCGAGTCCGCGACCGAGTCCGCGCCGGTCGAGGCGCAGGCGGCCCCCGCCGCGTCGGAGCCGGTCGCCGCCGACTCCGCCCCGTCCGAGGACGCCCCGTCCGAGCCGGAGGCCCGCATCGCCGTGGCGGAGGCGCTGACCGTGTCCGACGCGCCGGGCGAGACCGCCGCGCACGCGATCGTGACGGAGGAGAGCGAGGCCGAGGAGACCGCGCCGACCGCCGCCGACACGTCGGCCGACACGTCGGACGAGGCCTCCGAGGAGGACGACGAGGAATCCGACGACGACGAGGATGAGGACGAGTCGGAGGACGACGAGGACGAGTCCGACGAGGACGACGACTCGGACGAGGAGTCCGATGAGGAGTCCGACGATCCCGACGCCGAGCCCAAGATCGCCCAGGTCGGCGGCAACGGCGACGCGCTGGCCGAGATCCCCGAGCGTCCGCGCCACTACCGCCGCCAGTACAAGATCCAGGAGGTAATCAAGCGCCGCCAGATCATCCTGGTGCAGGTGGTCAAGGAGGAGCGCGGCACGAAGGGCGCGGCGCTCACGACCTACCTGTCGCTCGCCGGCCGCTACTCGGTGCTGATGCCCAACACCGGCCGGGGCGGCGGCATCTCCCGCAAGATCACCTCGGCGGCCGACCGCAAGCGCCTGAAGGAGGTCGTGCAGGACCTGGAAGTGCCCGAGGGGATGGGCGTCATCCTGCGCACCGCCGGCGCCTCGCGGTCCAAGCCCGAGATCGCCCGCGACTTCGAGTACCTGATGCGCCTGTGGGAGTCGGTCCGCGAACTGACCCTGACGTCGATGGCGCCGGCCCTGGTCTACGAGGAGGGCTCGCTGATCAAGCGCGCCATCCGCGACCTCTACAACAAGGATCTGGACGAGGTTCTGGTCGCCGGCGAGGACGCCTACCGCGAGGCCAAGGACTTCATGCGGATGCTGATGCCCGGCCAGTCCAAGGTCGTGAAGCCCTACCGCGACTCGACGCCGATCTTCGCCCGCTTCGGCGTCGAGCAGCAGCTCGACGCGATGTTCTCCACGCACGTCTCGCTGAAGTCCGGCGGCTACCTCGTGATCAACCCGACCGAGGCCCTGGTCTCGATCGACGTGAACTCCGGCCGCGCCACCCGCGAGCACGACATCGAGGACACCGCCCTCAAGACGAACCTGGAGGCGGCCGAGGAGGTCGCCCGCCAGCTCCGGCTGCGCGACCTCGCGGGCCTGATCGTCATCGACTTCATCGACATGGAGGAGAAGCGGAACAACCGCGCCGTCGAGAAGAAGCTCAACGAGTGCCTGAAGAACGACCGCGCCCGCATCCAGGTCGGCCGGATCTCGCCCTTCGGCCTCCTGGAGATGAGCCGCCAGCGGATCCGCACCGGCGTGCTCGAATCCTCCTCGATCCCCTGCGCCCATTGCGGCGGCTCGGGCTTCGTGCGCGCCACCGCGTCGGTGGCGCTGCACATCCTGCGCTCGATCGAGGAGGTGCTGCTCAAGTCGGCCTCCCACAACCTCGTCCTGCGCACCCGCACCGAGATCGCGCTCTACATCCTCAACCAGAAGCGCGGGCACCTGCGCGAGCTCGAGGTGCGCTTCGGCGTGACGATCACGATCGCGGCCGACGAGCGGCTGGCGGCGACCACCCCGTTCCAGCTCGACCGCGGTGAGCCGGCCCAGCGGGCGGAGGGCCCGGTCACGGGCGTGCGCGCCCAGGCGATCTCGCCCGCGATGGAGTTCGACGACGAGGACGAGGAGGCCGACGAGGCCGAGCCCGAGACCGACGCCGAGGGCGAGGCCGACGAGGGTCGCGCCGAGGCCCGCGAGGACGGGTCGCGCGAGGAGGGCGAGGGCCGTCGCCGCCGCCGTCGCCGCCGCCGGCGCGGCGGTCGCCAGGAGGGCCGCGGTGAGGACGGGCGCGCCGAGGACGATCGCGGCGACGACGATCAGGACGACCAGCAGGACGACGGCCGGGACGACGCCCGTTCGGACGCGGAACGGAGCGACGGGGACTGGGACGGCGCGCAGCCGGCCGGGACCGAGGCTCCCGCCGCGGCCGTCGC
>NZ_JBKFBI010000178.1:0-10212 GCF_053346095.1 Methylobacterium sp. A52T
CCCGCGCCGAGCCCTTCGACCTCGGCGCGGTCGCCGAGGCCCGGCGGGCGCTCGCCGGCCTCGACGCCAAGGCGGCCGGGGCGCGGGTGAGCGCCGAGCGCGGCCTCGCGCGGGATTCCGCCGAGGCCGCCCGCTCGCACGGGCGCATCGCCGAGCGCGAGCTGGCGGAGGCCTGCGCCGCCTGGCGGGTGGAGAACCCGCTGGCCTCGGGGGACGCCCCGGCGATCGACGGCTTCGCCTGGGTGCGCCGGGAATACGAGGCGGTCGAGGGGCACGAGCTGCGCCGCTACCGGGCGCAGGCCGAGCGGGCCGAGTCCGAGATGCGCCGCCTCATGACCGAGGACCTGCTGACGCGCCTCGCCGACCGGTTCGAGCGGGTCCATGCCCGGCTCGCGGCGCTGAACGAGCGGCTCTCGGCGCGCAGCTTCACCGGCCAGACCTACGCGTTCGAGGCGGCGGTGGACCGCCGCTACGCCGCCGTCCACGCGCTGGCCACCGAGACCGCCCGCTCGCCCGAGGCCGCGCAGGCGCTGCTCGCCGGCGAGGCGGAGGGGCCGATGGCGGCTGCGCTCGAGGAGATCACCGCGCTGATCGCCGGCGCGGACGACGCGGCGCGGCTCGCCGATTACCGCAACTACTTCGTCTACGAGATCGGCATGCGCGACCGGGCGGGCAACCGCACCACGATGTCGGCCCGGGCGCTGCGCGGCTCCGGCGGCGAGGCGCAGGCGCCGTTCTACGTGGCGATCGCCGCGTCGCTCGCCAGCGCCTACTATCCGGGCGACCGGCCGGGCGACGAGAATCCGGGGCTCGGCCTGTGCCTGCTCGACGAGGCGTTCTCGAAGCTCGACGTGCGCAACAGCCAGGCGCTGGTCGATCTCTACCGCGCCTGGGGGCTGCAGCTGCTGATCGCCGCCCCCGAGGACAAGCGCACGACGCTGACCGAGGTGATGGACACGATCGTGACGGTCTACAAGAGCCCGGACCTGACCTCGGTCCGGATCGAGGCCGAGCACCCCCTCGAGGCGGCCCGGCGGGCGCTGCACGCGATCAACCCCGACCAGGTCGGGATCGAGGGCTTCCGCCAGTCGGACGCCGCGGAGTGAGCCCGCGGGGCACCGGGGCGGGGCTTCGCGCCGCCGTCCCCGGTATCCCCGTTCTCCGGGTGATCGATCGTCAGTTCAGGTAGGTGCGGATCCAGTTCGGCGAGAGGATCTCGCCCTCTTCGGTGATGATCCAGGGCTGCTTGGCCGGGTCGGCCAGGGCGCCGGCCGCGGCGGCGATCGCCTCCCGCAGGGTCCGGTAGCGCTCGGGCTGCGCGAGCGGGGCGCTCGCCGGGGCCGTGCGCCAGATCGTCAGATCCGCGGGCCGTTCCAGAGCTTCGGTTTCCATGGGTACTCGTCCTTCCGAACCGTTTTGGACCGTTCAGACCGCCGCCGCCGGGCTCTGCCGAGGGGCTGCGGCGATCGATGGTCTGAGCGTCAATGCAAGCATCTCTGCGGCAGCTTTGCGATCAATTCGGGCGGTTCTCGAAACCAGCGTCCGGTGCCGAGGCACGAGTTCGGGCGCGGTTCGGTGTTCCATGTCCGTATTGAGCGCGACTGAGCTGCCCTGGACTTGCGAGAATTGTGGCTCCTGAATGATGACCATTCCGTTAGCCAGTCTGCGCCCGTCGCCGACGTGCGCCAGAACACGTCAGGGGCCTGTCGGCGGCGGCGCCCCTCTGTGTTGACGCCCCGATCCTGAACGCGCACTTAAGGCTCGGCCCGTCGGGGCCCGCCTACGCGCTTCTCTCGGAGTCACCCGTGCCGGATCGTACCGTGCGCATCGTCCTCGCCGCGGTCCTGGTCCTGCTGGCGCTCTACGTCGCCCAGCCCTACCTGCAGCCGCTGCTCTACGCGGCCGACACGCCCCGGGCGATCACGGCCCGCGGCGATCTGGCGCCGGCCGAGTCCTCGACGGTCGCGCTGTTCGAGCGCGCGAGCCCGTCCGTCGTTCACGTTTTCGCGCAGGGCGCCGCGCAGAACCGCGACCTGCTCGACCTCGACGACCAGGGCGGCGAGCAGGGCGGGACCCAGACCGGCACCGGCTTCGTGTGGGACGGCGCCGGCCACATCGTCACCAACACCCACGTCGTGCAGAACGCCGCGCGGAGCGGCGGCTCGGTCTCGGTCCGGATGAGCGACGGCGAGGTCGTGCCCGCCACCCTCGTCGGGATGGCGCCGTCCTACGACCTCGCGGTCCTGCAGCTCGGGCGGGTGCGCCACATGCCGCCGCCGCTGGCGATCGGCACCTCGGCCGATCTCAAGGTCGGGCAGTCGGCCTTCGCCATCGGCAACCCGTTCGGCCTCGACCACACGCTGACGACCGGCGTCATCAGCGCCGTGCGGCGGCGCATGCCGACGAGCGAGGGCCGCGAAGTGTCCGGCGTCATTCAGACGGACGCGGCGATCAACCCGGGCAATTCCGGCGGCCCGCTCCTCGATTCCGCCGGCCGGCTGATCGGCGTCAACACCGCCATCGTCTCGCCCTCTGGCGCCAGCGCCGGCATCGGCTTCGCGATCCCCGTCGACGTGGTGAACCGGATCGTGCCGGAACTGATCAAGGCCGGCCGCGTGCGCAATCCCGGCATCGGCATCATCGCCGCCCAGGAGGCGGCCACCGCGCGGCTCGGCATCGACGGCGTGGTGATCGTGCGGGTGCTTCCCGGCTCCCCGGCCGCGCAGGCCGGGCTGCGCGGCGTCGACCCGCAGACCGGCGACCTCGGCGACGTGATCGTCGAGGCCAACGATCGCCCGGTCCACCGCCTCGCGGACCTGACCGCGGCCATCGAGGAGGCCGGCCTCGGCGCCGGCGTGACCCTCAAGGTGGAGCGCGACGGCCGGATCCGGCAGGTCCGCGTCACCACCGCCGAGGTCGCGGAGAATCGGCGATGACGCGCGCGGCCCTCCTCCTGCCCCTGATCCTCCTCGCCGCCGCCGCGCGCGCCGGCGAGGCGCCCACGCGCGCGCGCCTCTGCCCGGAGAACCTGCCCGAGGGCGTGCGCCTCCCGCCCCAGCCCGGCTGCGACGCGAGCGTGCGCCCGCCGAGCCAGCGCCGGCCGGGCCACTTCGATCTCGGCGACGGGACGAGCATCCAGATCGGCGGGAGCGCGTCCGCCCTCTACGGCGTGCGGCACTGAGCGATGATGCTGTTCGCCGGCCTGCTCGCCTGCCTGACCCTGTGGTGGCTGTCGAAGAACTCGGGCGGCCTCGGCCGGAGGCTCCGCGGCGGTCTCCGGGCGGGCCTCGGTGCCGCCCTCGGGCGGGCGCGTCTTCCGACCTTCGGCGCCTTCGCGCTGCTCGCGGCCGGGTTCCTGCTCCTGCGCGGGAACTTCGTCCTCGCGGCACTGCTCGGGCTGAGCGGCGTCTGGATGATCGAGGGCCAGGCCGCCATGACCGCGCGGCTGCGCCGGCTGATCCGGCCGGGATCCGGCGAGCGCCCGCGCGACCCGGAGGACCGCCGCTTCCGCACGGTCCTGATCGACGCCCTCGTGCGTCCGGACGGCAGCCTGCGCACGGGCCGCGTCATCGCGGGGCCGGGTGCCGGCGCGTGGCTCGACAGCATGCCCACCGGGGCCGTGGTCGAGCTGCTGCGGCTCTGCCGGATCCGCGACGCCGCGGGCGCCGCCCTGCTAGAGCCGTATCTCGACCGCCGGGCGCCCGGATGGCGTGTAGACGCTGAGGGCGATCGCGACCCGCGGCCGCGCCGTCCGCCGCATCCAGGGGCGATGACGCAGGAGCAGGCGTACGAGATCCTGGGGCTTCAGCGCGGGGCGACCGCTGAGGAGATCCGGTCGGCCCACCGGTCTCTCATGAAGCGCGCCCACCCCGACCAGGGGGGCAGCGCCGAGGGCGCGGCGCGCGTCAACGCGGCCCGGGACAGGCTTCTGAACCGACATCGCTGAACTCCACGCGCGTTGTCAGAGAGTTACCGATCGTCGGCCGCGGACGAACTCGGTCGCGGCCGTTCCGTATCCGGCGCGCGGGCGCGCCGGTGGCTCGCGAAACGCGGCGCGCGGGCGCGCCGACGGGTCTCGCGGGTCTCAGCTCCGGGTGGCGAAGCAGCTGAAGCCGCTGCGCTTCAGGGCCGAGCAGGCCTCCTGGGCGGAATCCTGCTCGGCGAAGCCCGAGAAGCGGGCGCGGAACAGCGTGGTGCCGCCGTGCTCGACCTTGACCGTGTAGGGCGCGGCCTTCGACAGGCTGCCGCCGACCTTGGCGCGCGCCTCCGAGAGCATCGTCCGGGCCTTGGACTCGTCGTCCATGGCGCCGAGCTGGATCACCCAGGCGGTCGGGACGACGCGGGCGCCGGAGACCGCCTTCGGCGGCTCGTCGCGCTCGAGGGAGGCCACGCGGGCCGTGGACTTGGACGCGCCCGGGAAGGGCGGCTGGGCGTTGCCGCCGCCGGCATAGGCCTGGGCCGCCTTCGGGATGCCCTGCGGGCCGGGCTTCCAGGTGCCGCCCGGCGTCGTGGTCTTGGCGGGGGACAGGTCGAGGGGCTCGCCGGTGGTGCCGGTCGTCTCGACGTCCTCGTCGTCCGCGGAGGCGACCTGCGTGCGGGTCCGCGAGACCGCGTCGGCGACGACCGCCGGGCGGGCGCGCTCGGCGACCTCGGTGACCGGCGCCGAGATCCGGGCGCCGGCATAGGCGCGCGGCAGGCTGGCGCGGACGAGGTCGGCCATGATCCGGTCTCGGCTCGCGCCGGACTTGCCGCCCAGCACGATCGCCACGATCTGGCGCCCCTCGGACTTCGCCGCGGTCATCAGGTTGAAGCCGGAATCCCGGGTGTAGCCGGTCTTGATCCCGTCGACGCCCTGGACGTTCCCCAGCAGGCGGTTGTGGTTGCCGATCACCCGGCCGCGGAACGCGAAGGACCGGGTCTGGAAGTAGCGGTAGTAGTGCGGGAAGCGGTCCTGGATCGCCCGGGCCAGCACGGTCAGGTCGCGCGCGGTGGTCAGCTGGTCCGGGTCGGGCAGGCCCGAGGCGTTGGCGTAGTGCGTGCGGCTCATGCCGAGGGCGTGGGCCTTCGCGGTCATCATCTGGGCGAAGCGCTCCTCGGAGCCGGCGATGTTCTCGCCGATGGCGCAGGCCACGTCGTTCGCCGACTTCGTCACGATCGCCTTGATGGCGTCCTCGACCGAGATGGTCTGGCCGGGGCGCAGGCCGAGCTTGGACGGCGCCTGGGCGGCGGCGTGGGCCGAGATGGTCAGGTCGGAATCGAGGGCGAACTTGCCCCGCTCCATCTGCTCGAACAGCATGTAGAGCGTCATCACCTTGGTGATCGAGGCCGGGTGCCGCAGGGCGTCCTCGTTCACCGCGTGCAAGGTCTTGCCGCTCTTCACGTCCACGACCATCGCCGCGTAAGGCGGGTTGTAGCCGCCGCCGGCGCGGGCGTGGTGGTGCCGACCGCGCCGGGCGTCGGCCGGTGAGGCCATGGCCGTCAGGACGGCGGCGGCCAGGATCGCGGCCGGGAGCGCTGGAATCGTCCGGGAGCGGCCTACTACGCTACGCATCACGCCTGATTGCCTCGCGAAACCGGATCTGGCCGGTCGTATCCCCTGCAGAGCCTTCCGCCGATCACGTGGCCCCGCTGCATCAGTGGAGAGTTAGGCAAGTGCAGTTACAGGCCCGTTAATGCGATCGCGGCGGATGCCGGATCGTGCCGTTCCGGCATCCGCTTACCGGCCGTTCCCGACCCGCTGTTGCCGGTCGGCCATGCCGTGCCGGCTGCGGCCGGCCGCTCTTACAGGCCCGAGCTTGACGCTGGCTGTCGTGCCGCACACTCTCGCGGCGATCCGAAACTGTCGGTCGCGGATGGCCGGCCGGCTCGGCGGCGGACCGGAGATCGGCGATGCAGAGACCCCCTGCCCTCCCCCTGAGCCCGGTCGCCACCGGCTTCGAGACGCCCCTGCGGCGGTTCGGGATCGCGAGCCGCGCGGCCCAGACCCTCGGCATCGAGTATCTCGACTCGGTCAAGAAGGCCCTCGACGATCTCGGGGCGACCTGGGGGGCGCTGGCGGCGGCCCGCAGCCCGACCGAGATCCTGGCGGTGCAGGCCGCGTACCTGCAGCGGGCCGGGGAGCGCGCCGCGGCCCGCTCCGCCGCCGCCCGGGACGCGATGCTGGGCCTGACCGGCGCGTTCCTGCGGCCGAAGGCGCTGTCGCCGGCCGCGGCCCGTCCCGGGCCGGCGCGCTAGCGGGTCGGCCATCATGCGCCGGGGACGCGCGGTGCAGGGCGGACAAGTGCGCACAGGCGTCTGGCGAAGTCGGCTCACCGTCTGTAGATTAACCGGCGTGGAGCTGAGCGCTGCTCCCGGCAGGCCAGGATCAGGATCGGCCGTGAGGACCGGCGGCGCCCGCTCCGAGCAAGGGATCGGTTCGACGCACATGAGACAGGTCCCCATGCAGGGCACCGCGAGTTCGACCAGGGAGCACCGGCCGGCGCGTATCGCGGTCACGGCATCCGGTTCGCGCGCCCCCGGGGGCGACGACCGCTCCAACACCGCGATCATCACGCGCACGAAGCCGCGGACCAAGCGGCCGAGTCTGTACCGGGTACTCCTTCTGAACGACGACTATACGCCGATGGAGTTCGTGGTCCTGGTGGTCGAGCGGTTCTTCAACAAGAGCCACGAGGACGCCTACCAGATCATGATGCACGTGCATCAGAACGGGGTCGGCGAGTGCGGGGTCTTCACCTACGAGGTCGCGGAGACCAAGGTGACGCAGGTCATGGACTTCGCGCGCAAACACCAACATCCTCTCCAGTGCGTTATGGAAAAGAAATAGGCGCCGCTCGCGGTAGGCACGAAGGACAGAGGCCAGCTTTGCCAAGCTTCTCACGCAGCCTAGAACAAGCCCTCCACCGCGCCCTGGCGCTCGCCGGGGAGCGCCGGCACGAATACGCGACGCTGGAGCATCTCCTGCTCGCCCTGGTGGATGACCAAGATGCGGCCGCGGTCATGCGCGCCTGCAACGTCGAGATCGACACGCTCAAGCGCAGCTTGGTCGACTACGTCGACACCGAGCTCTCCAACCTCACCGGCGACGGCCGGCAGGACGCCAAGCCCACGGCCGGGTTCCAGCGCGTGATCCAGCGCGCCGTGATCCACGTCCAGTCGTCGGGCCGCGAGGAGGTGACCGGCGCCAACGTGCTGGTGGCGATCTTCGCCGAGCGCGAGAGCCACGCCGCCTACTTCCTGCAGGAGCAGGACATGACCCGCTACGACGCGGTCAACTACATCAGCCACGGCATCGCCAAGCGGCCGGGTGCGTCGGAGTCGAAGCCAGTGCGCGGCGCCGAGGACGAGGGCGCCTCCGAGCGTCCGAGCGACGAGGGCGATCCCCGCGGCGGCGCCAAGAAGAAGGGCGACGCGCTCGACGCCTACTGCGTCAACCTCAACAAGAAGGCGCGCGACGGCAAGATCGACCCGCTGATCGGCCGCGAGAGCGAGGTCCAGCGGACCATCCAGGTCCTCTGCCGCCGGCAGAAGAACAACCCGCTGCTCGTGGGCGATCCCGGCGTCGGCAAGACCGCGATCGCGGAGGGGCTGGCGCGCAAGATCATCCAGCACGAGGTGCCGGAGGTGCTCGCCGACGCGACCGTCTTCTCCCTCGACATGGGCACGCTGCTCGCCGGCACCCGCTACCGGGGCGACTTCGAGGAGCGCCTCAAGCAGGTGATGAAGGAGATCGAGGCGCACCCGAACGCCATCATGTTCATCGACGAGATCCACACGGTGATCGGCGCCGGGGCGACCTCGGGCGGGGCCATGGACGCGTCGAACCTGCTGAAGCCCGCCCTGGCCTCGGGCACGCTGCGCTGCATCGGCTCGACCACCTACAAGGAGTACCGCCAGTACTTCGAGAAGGACCGCGCCCTGGTGCGGCGCTTCCAGAAGATCGACGTCAACGAGCCGTCGATCCCCGACACGATCGAGATCGTGAAGGGCCTGCGGCCGTACTTCGAGGAATTCCACAAGCTCAAGTACACGACCGAGGCCGTGAAGGCCGCGGTGGAGCTGTCGGCCCGCTACATCAACGACCGCAAGCTGCCCGACAAGGCGATCGACGTGATCGACGAGACCGGCGCGTCGCAGATGCTGGTGCCGGAGGCGCGCCGCAAGCGCACCATCGGCATCAAGGAGATCGAGGCGACCATCGCCACGATGGCCCGGATCCCGCCGAAGACCGTCTCCAAGGACGACGCGGTGGTGCTCCAGCACCTGACCGAGAACCTGAAGCGCGTGGTCTACGGCCAGCCGAACGCCATCGAGGCCCTGACCTCGGCGATCAAGCTGGCCCGGGCCGGCCTGCGCGACCCGGACAAGCCGATCGGCTCGTACCTGTTCGCGGGCCCGACCGGTGTCGGCAAGACCGAGGCCGCCAAGCAGCTCGCCGCCTCGCTCGGCGTCGAGATGCTGCGCTTCGACATGTCGGAGTACATGGAGCGCCACACGGTGAGCCGCCTGATCGGCGCGCCCCCCGGCTACGTGGGCTTCGACCAGGGCGGCCTGCTCACCGACGGGATCGACCAGCACCCGCACTGCGTGCTCCTCCTCGACGAGATCGAGAAGGCGCATCCGGACCTGTTCAACATCCTGCTGCAGGTGATGGACCACGGGAAGCTGACCGACCACAACGGCAAGCAGGTCGATTTCCGCAACGTCATCATCATCATGACGTCGAATGCGGGCGCCTCGGACCTGGCCAAGGCGGCCTACGGCTTCACCCAGTCGAAGCGCTCCGGCGACGACGTCGAGGCGATCAACCGGCTGTTCGCGCCGGAATTCCGCAACCGGCTCGACGCGATCATCTCGTTCGGCCACCTGCCGAAGGACGTGGTGGCGAAGGTGGTGGACAAGTTCGTCCTCCAGCTCGAGGCGCAGCTCGCCGACCGCAACGTCACGATCGAGCTCTCCGACGAGGCCCGGGACTGGCTGGTGGAGCACGGCTACGACGACGCGATGGGCGCGCGCCCGATGGCCCGGCTGATCCAGTCGACCATCAAGACGCCGCTCGCCGACGAGGTCCTGTTCGGCAAGCTGAAGGACGGCGGCGCGGTCCGCGTGGTCGTCCGCAAGCCGGAGGACGGCGAGGCCAAGGCCGGCGCGAAGGACGGTCTGACCTTCGAGTTCCCGGCCGGTCCGGTCACGCCCAAGCCCGAGAAGGACGTGACCAACGCCGCCAAGCGCCACAAGCGCGCCAAGCCTCGCACCGCGGCCCGGAAGAAGACGCCGAAGGACAACAAGGGCGGCGGCGGCAGCTCGGGCGGCGGCGTCCGGACCGTGCCGAAGGTGCCACTCGTGCGCGCCTAATGGTGTGCAGGCCGGCCGGCGGCCTTCCGGACTCGGGGGCCGCCGGTCTATGACCGCCGCGACGCGCATGCGCCGCGGCGAGGAGGCGCCCGATGACTGACAACCTGCACGAGGGACACCTGTCCCCCGTCGCGCAGCCGGCGCCCCCCAAGAAGCTCACCCGGCGCGAGGAGCGGCGCCGGCGTCGCCAGCGGCGGCGTCGCGGCGAGGAGGTGCTGGCCTGGGTGCTCGTGCCGTTCATCTGCTTCGGCATCTACTGGGGCATCGCCGCCGGCTTCGACTTCTTCGGCACCTCGCCGGGCCAGGTCTGGGACCAGCTGATGCAGGTCAAGGCCATGATGGAGAAGCGTTCGGGCCCGCAGGGCGCGCGCGGCTAGCGCGCCGCTTTGGGGCCGGGCGCGCGGGAGGCGACGCCTCCGGACGGTTCCGAGCGGGCGCGCCCATGACACCGACCCGTCGATCGCTGCTCGCCGCCCCCCTGCTGGCGATGCCGGCCCTCCGGGCCCGCGCCGGCGGCGGACCCGTGGTCGTCGTCGGCGCCGGGGCCGCCGGGCTCGCCGCGGCCGCCCTCCTGCGGTCCGCCGGGCAGAGCTTCACCCTCGTCGAGGCTCGGGACCGGATCGGCGGCCGCACCTTCACCGACCGGGCGCTCGGCGCCGCGTGCCGGTTCGACGCCGGCGCCGAGTACATCCACTGGGCCGAGCGCAATCCCTGGGCGCCCATCGCCCGGGCGGCCGGGGCGCACGTCGCCCGCGAGGACGGCTGGGCGCGCCGGCTCGTCGTCGACGGCCGTCCCGCCACCGCCGCCGAGGCGGCGCAGCGGCGCGCCGGCTTCTCCGGCCTCGACGCGCTGCTCGC
>NZ_JBKFBI010000179.1:0-10206 GCF_053346095.1 Methylobacterium sp. A52T
TGCCGCGCGCCACCGCCTGCACGTCCGCGCCCACCGCCTCGCACAGGTCCGCCACCTCGTTGATGAACGTGATCTTCGCCGCCAGGAACGCGTTCGCCGCGTACTTGGTCAGCTCGGCCGTCCGGCGCGAGGTGACCATGATCGGCGCCTGGTTGAGGTAGAGCGGCCGGTAGACCTCGCGCATCACCGCCTCGGCCTGGGCCTCCTCGGCGCCGACGACGATGCGGTCGGGGCGCTTGAAGTCGGCGATGGCCGCGCCCTCGCGCAGGAACTCCGGGTTCGAGGCGACCGCGAACTGCGCCTCGGGGTTGGTCTCGCGGATGATGCGCTCGACCTCGTCGCCGGTGCCCACCGGCACGGTCGACTTGGTCACAACCACGGTGAAGCCGGACAGGGACCCGGCGATCTCCCGGGCGGCGTCGAACACGTAGCTCAGGTCGGCGAAGCCGTCGCCGCGGCGGGAGGGCGTGCCCACCGCGATGAAGACCGCGTCCGCCTCGGCCACGGCGTCCCGCATGGTCGCGCGGAAGGCGAGCCGGCCCTGGCGGACGTTCTCGGCGACCAGGGCCTCGAGGCCCGGCTCGTAGATCGGCATGCGGCCGGCGTTCAGGCTGGCGATCTTGTCGGGATCCCGGTCGATGCACACGACCGTGTGGCCGAAATCGGCCAGGCAGGCGCCGGAGACCAGGCCGACATATCCGGCCCCAATCATCGCAATCCGCATCGGGCCCTCCCGGCAGCTCGCCCTCGGCTTGCTGCGATGCAACATGATCCGGGCCGCATGAGGATGCAACCCGGGCCAGCCTGGATCTGCTCCAGTCTGTCACGGGAATGCAACACCCGCGAAGGATGACTGTAGTTTGACAGCGGGTCCCGGAGCGCCCCGCATCGGCCGCCGATCCGCGCGGCGCGCCTCCGCGACGGCGCGCGGGGCGGCTTCGCAGCGCGGGCGGCTTCCTGTAGAAGCGCCACCGCCCGACGGGGAGGCCCGGATCCGCCCCCGAGGACCCGACCCAAGGATCGGTGAAGGACCGCGATGACCGAATTGCCCAACGTGCACGTGCGTGCCGAGGTCCTGGCCCAGGCGCTGCCCCACATGCAGCGCTACGACCAGGAGATCGTCGTCATCAAGTACGGCGGCCACGCCATGGGCGACAGGGCCGCGGCCGAGGACTTCGCCGAGGACATCGTCCTGCTGGAGCAGTCCGGCCTGAAGCCGATCGTCGTGCACGGCGGCGGGCCGCAGATCGGCAAGATGCTCGACCGGCTCGGCATCCAGTCCGAGTTCCGCGGCGGCCTGCGCGTCACCGACGAGGCCACCGTCGAGGTGGTCGAGATGGTCCTGGCGGGCCTGATCAACAAGCAGATCGTCGGCTGGATCTCGGCCGAGGGCGGCCGGGCGGTCGGCCTGTGCGGCAAGGACGGCAACATGGTCCGGGCCAAGCGGGCGATGAAGACCGTCGTCGATCCCGAGAGCCGCGTGGAGCAGACCGTCGATCTGGGCCTCGTCGGCGAGCCGGACCACGTCGAGCGCGGCGTCCTCGACGCGGTGCTCAAGGCCGAGCTGATCCCGGTCCTCGCGCCGGTCGCCTACGGGGCGGACGGGCAGACCTACAACGTGAACGCCGACACCTTCGCGGGGGCGATCGCCGGGGCGCTCCGGGCCAAGCGCCTGCTGCTGCTCACCGACGTGCCGGGCGTGCTCGACAAGGACAAGAAGCTGATCCCGGAACTCACCGTGGAGGATTGCCGGCGCCTGATCGCCGACGGCACCATCACGGGCGGGATGATCCCGAAGATCGAGACCTGCATGTACGCGATCGAGCGCGGCGTCGAGGCGGTCGTCATCCTCGACGGCAAGGTCAACCACGCCGTGCTGCTCGAGCTGTTCACCGATTACGGTGCCGGCACCCTGATCCGTCGCGGCTGAGATCCGGACCGCCCGCGCACCGTGCCGGATCCCGGCGCGGCGCGCGGGCGCAACCTCCGCGGGCCCGGCGCATTGTCGTACCCCGCCCACCCCCGGAGAGGCCGGCCCAGCAAGGTCCGGGCAAGCACCGAACTTGCGAGCTTGACCGTTCCGGTCCAGATTCCGGGGCAACAGCAACCTGAGGGGTTCCGGTGCACCACCCCGACAAGGCCCAGTTCACCACGCCCGCGGCGCGCGGCTTCGCCGATGTCGACACCTGGGTGTTCGACCTCGACAACACCCTCTACCCGAGCGACGCCGCGGTCTGGCCGAAGGTCGACGAGCGCATCACGCTGTACGTGATGCAGCTCTACGGGCTCGATGGGATCTCGGCCCGCGCCCTGCAGAAATACTTCTACCACCGCTACGGCACGACGCTGTCGGCGCTGATGGTCGAGTCGCGGGTCGATCCCCACGACTTCCTCGATTTCGCGCACGACATCGACCACTCGTCGATCAAGCTCGACAAGAGCCTCGGCGACGCGATCGAGCGGCTGCCCGGGCGCAAGCTGATCCTGACCAACGGGTCGCGCCGCCACGCCGAGAACGTCGCCGGCAAGCTCGGCATCCTCGACCATTTCGAGGACGTGTTCGACATCGCCGCCGCCGACTTCGTGCCGAAGCCGGAGCGCACGACCTACGAGCGGTTCCTGGAGAAGCACGCCGTCGAGCCGACCCGCGCCGCCCTGTTCGAGGACATCGCCCGCAACCTCGCGGTGCCGCACGACCTCGGCATGGCGACCGTGCTGGTGGTGCCGAAGGTGACCGATCCCTACCGCGAGGCCTTCGAGCAGGAGGCGGTGCGCGAGCCGCATATCGACCACATCACGGACGATCTCGCCGCCTTCCTCGACGCCTGCGTGCTGCCGGACGTACGGCCCGGCGGATCCGAGGAGCGCCGCTGACGCGAGGCCGGGGCGGATCCCGGAAAGGGCGACGCGCTCGGCGTCCGATGTCGGAGCAGGGGCGGGACGCAGACCCGGCGCTCTCCCGGACGGGCGGCGCGCGGCGGGCCCCGATCCGGTATCGACCGGCGATCGGCAGCACCGCGGACGGATCGCGGCGGCAACCCAATCGACAAGCCGGCGACGATCCTGTAGAGAGCCGCCCAACTCACAACAGGATCGCCGAAATCCTGGCGCCGATCGCCCATGAGGGGCGGAACGGCGCGACGGCCGGAGCTATGCCATGAACATCATCGAGCAGCTGGAGCGCGAGGAAGTCGCGCGCCTCGCCAAGACCATCCCGGATTTCGAGCCGGGCGATACGCTCATCGTCAACGTCCGCGTGAAGGAAGGCGAGCGCACCCGCGTCCAGGCCTACGAGGGCGTCTGCATCGCCCGCTCGGGCGGCGGCCTCAACGAGAGCTTCACGGTCCGCAAGATCTCCTACGGTGAGGGCGTGGAGCGCGTCTTCCCGGTCCATTCCCCGATGATCGACTCGATCAAGGTGGCCCGCCGCGGCAAGGTGCGCCGCGCCAAGCTGTACTACCTGCGCGACCGGCGCGGTAAGTCGGCCCGCATCGTCGAGCGCACCGACCGCTACAAGGCCAAGGACACCCCGGCCCAGGCGCCGGCTGCCGCCGAGTAAGCTGTCCGACTCGCTCCGCAGCCCGGAGCGATCACCCCGTTTCAGACCGGTCCGGCTCAGCCGGGCCGGTTTTTTCGTGGCCGACAGGTCCGTCCCGTTGGCCGATAGCGCCCCTCAGGCAGCCCGGATCCCGTCGAGGAGCCGGTGGATCTCGGCGGAGAGCTGATCGGACCTGCGTGACAGGTCGATCGCGGCGCCGAGGACCTGCTCGGCCGCCTCGCCCGTCGCCTCGGCGCCCTGCGAGACCTCGGCGATGTTGCCGGTGACGGCCTCCGTGCCGGCCGCGGCGCGCGCGACGCTGCGCACGATCTCCTCGGTGGTCGCGCCCTGCTGCTCGATCGCGGCCGCGACGGACGCGGCGAGCGTACTGACCTCGCCCACGCTGCGGCCGATCCCGTGGATCGCCTCCACCGCCTGCCGGGTCGAGGCCTGGACCGCGCCGATCCGCGCGGCGATCTCCTCGGTCGCGGCCGCAGTCTGCTCGGCCAGCGCCTTGACCTCGCCCGCCACGATGGCGAAGCCCCGGCCCGCCTCGCCAGCCCGCGCCGCCTCGATCGTGGCGTTGAGGGCCAGGAGGTTGGTCTGACGGGCGATGCCCGCGATCATGCTGGCGACGGCCCCGATCCGCTCGGCCCCGTCGGCGAGATCGCCCACGAGGGCGTCCGTGCGCCGCGCCTCGGTCGCCGCCCGCGCGGTCTTGGCCGAGGATTGCGCCATCCGTCCGGAGATCTCCTGGATAGTGATCGCCATCTCCTCGGTGGCCGCGGCGACGCTCTGCACGCTCCCGGCGGTCTCCTGCGCGGCCCCGGCGACGCGCGTCGCCCGGGCACTCGTGCGCGACGCCGTCCGCGCCATCGCCTCGGCGGTCGCCTGCATCTCGGTGGCGGCCGCGGAGACGCCCGTCATCAGCGCCCCGGCCCGGGCCTCGAACGCCCGGGTGAGCGCGTCGAGGCTCTGCGCGTGCCTGACCTTGGCCTCCGCTTCGCGCGCGACCGCCCGGTCCGTCTCGGCCTTGGCGACCAGCGCCTGCCGGAACACTTCGACGGTCCGGGCCATCTGACCGATCTCGTCCGTCCGCTCGAGTCCCGGTATCGGCCCCGCGCCGTCGCCCCGGGCGAGCGCCTGCATCCGGCGGCCGAGGCGGTCGAGTGGGCGCGTGATGCCGCGCCCGATCAGGACGGAGCCGATCACCCCCAGCGCGCCGACCCCGAGCAGAAGACCGGTCGCCGCGAGGGCGAGCGCCCGGAAGGCGGCCCCGATGTCGTCGGTGTAGGTCCCCGCCGCGATCATGATGTCCCAGGGCTCGAACCTGACGGCGAGCGTCGTCTTCGGAGACAGGCCTTCGTGCCCCGGCCGGGGGTAGAGATAGCTCAGCGTCGCCGAGTCGGAGGTCTTCAGCCGCTCGATCAGCGTTCCGGCCGCGCGAACGCCGTTGACCCGGGTCTCCAGCTGATTGCTGCCGACGACACGGCGGTCGGGGACCGCCAGGACCGTGCCGTCCATCGCGTAGATGGCGACGTAGTTGGTGCCGTTATCGAATCGCATGGCCATGGCGGTCTCGGCCAGCTCCGCCAGGGCAGCCTCACGGGACAGGGCGCCGCTCTTGACCCGGGTCTCGAGACTCTGCGCATAGGTTGTGAACAACTCCGTGACCGTGCGCAGGGACTGCAGCCGCCCCGACAGCATTTCTTGGTAATACATGCGCAGTCCGACGACACCGATGACCGCTATGAGCAGCCCTATCAGGGCTATCTGCGACATCATCCGACGCGAAAGACTTTTACTCAAAAATTTTCTTATCATAATACGTTCCGCGAGACCGACAAATTCGCAGATGCTGCGGTCTGGCCTGATAAATCTGAGCCCGCATGTCAACGTGATCTCGCAGATCTGGATCGAGATCTGAAAAACATGCGGTTCAGGCGTGCAGTGAGGGCGCGGAAGCGGTCACCCGCGACGCGGTCTGCGCCGGTCGCGGGAGCGGGCCGTCAGTCGTCCGGGTGGAACCTGAGATCGTGCCCGCGGCGCTGGAGCACGCCCGACCAGCCCGAATGACCGGGATCGAATCGCTCCCTCGCGCGCAGAGCTCGGGCACGATGGGGATGACGTCAGCGGCGGATCGGAGTGGCGCCGCGGCCCGGCGCAACGGCGCGGAGACGGCGCGATCGGGAGCGGGACAGGCGTCTAGCCGATCCGCGCGGTCACCTCGATCTCGACGCGCATCTCGGGGCGCAGGAGGCCCGCCACGACCACGATCGTGGCGGCGGGCCTGACGTCCGCCAGCACCCGCCCGCAGACGGCCAGCACGGCCTCGGCATCGTCCCGGTGGGTGACGTAGTAGGTGGCGCGCAGGATGCCGGCGAGGCCGGTCCCGGCCTCGGCGAGGACCGAACGGATCGTGCGCCAGCAGGCCTCGGCCTGCGCGGCGGCGCCGTCGGGCATCGTCATCGTGGCGTAGTCGTAGCCCGTCGTCCCGGACAGGTAGACGGTGTCGCCGTCGACCACCGCCCGGGAGTAGCCGTAATCCCGCTCGAACGGGGAGCCCGACGTGATCAGCCGTCGGCTCATCCGCCGCGCAGGGCCTCCAGAACCTTGCCGCCGGCGCGGCCCGTCGGTGTCATGCCGAGCCGGCGCTCGACGTCCTTGATGGCGTCGCGCGTCTTCTGGCCGACCTTGCCGTCCGGCTCGCCGACGTCGTAGCCGCGGGCGGCCAGCCGGGCCTGGAGGTCGCGGCGCTCGGCCCGCGACAGGGGCGGGTCGTCGGTCGGCCAGGCGGCCTGGACGCCGGGCCGGCCGCGCAGCCGGTCGGAGAGGACCGCGATGGCGAGGCCGTAGGATTCGGCGGCGTTGTACGAGTAGATCGCGTCGAAGTTCCGGGTCACCAGGAAGGCCGGTCCGTCGATGCCGGCGGGCGCCAGGATCCCGGCCGGGCCCTCGCCCGAGAGCGGGCGCCCGTCCGCGCGGGTGACGCCGAGCGACGCCCAGTGGGCGACCGGCTTCTTGTTCTTGCGCCCGGCGGC
Source organism: Methylobacterium sp. A52T (assembly GCF_053346095.1). Lineage (NCBI taxonomy): Bacteria > Pseudomonadati > Pseudomonadota > Alphaproteobacteria > Hyphomicrobiales > Methylobacteriaceae > Methylobacterium > Methylobacterium sp. A52T. The sequence goes on from NZ_JBKFBI010000179.1 coordinate 6,580, forward strand.
GCCGACGTTGAAGCCGCGGGGCAGCTTCACCTCGTAGCCCCAGACCTGACCGTTCTGCCACTTGGCGACGCGCAGGAAATTGGCGGTGGAGGCGACGGCGTCGGCCACGGAGTCGACCACGTCGCGCCGGCCGTCGCCGTCGCCGTCCACGGCGAGTCGCTGATAGGTCGTTGGCATGAACTGGGTCTGGCCGAAGGCGCCCGCCCAGGAGCCGGTCAGCCGCTCGGGCGCGATGTCGCCGCGCTCGATGATCCGCAGGGTGGCGATCAGCTCGCCGCGGAAGAAGTCCCGACGGCGGTTGTTCGAGCAGGCGAGCGTCGCCAGCGACTGCACCAGCGGCATCTTGCCGAGGTTCTTGCCGAAATTCGACTCGACACCCCAGACCGCCGCGATCGTGTAGCGGTCGACCCCGTAGCGCGACTCGGCCTGGGCGAGCGCCGCCGCGTTCTGGCGCATGGCCGCGCGCCCGTCCTCGACCCGCTCGTCGTCGACGAGCGCCGCCATGTAGTCCCAGATCGGCGTCTTGAACTCGGGCTGCGCCTGGGACAGCTCGATCACCTTGTCGTCGTAGCCGATGCCGCTCGTGGCGGCCCGGAAGGTCTGCGCCGAGACGCCCGCCGCCGCCGCCTGCGACTGGATGCCGGCGAGGCAGCTGTCGAAATCGGCCCGCGCCGGCAGGCTCGCCAGGGGCAGGACCGCGATGCCGGCGAGCAGCCCGAGCGCGCGCGCCGTCCTCGGTCCCGTCGGGTGCTTCGGCATGCTGACGATCCTCACGATGCGGAACGGAGTCTGGGCGCGGATTCAGGCGACATGTGGGTTAACGAACGGTGAGGAAACCCGCCTCGCCTTGACCCTATTGCCTACCAACCGGTAGGTTGACGCCGGACCGGCCCATCGCCGGTCGGTTCGACGAACAGGGAGACGGGACGCATGATGAAGGACTGGAATCAGTACGGCGCCGAGCTCGTCAGCACGCTCGGGCGCATCGGCGCGGTGAGCCCGGACCTCCTGAAGGCCCACGACCAGCTCGCCGCGGCGGCCCCGACCGAGCGCAACCTGGACGCGAAGACCCGCGAGCTGATCGCCCTCGCGGTGGCGGTGACGACCCGGTGCGACGGCTGCATCGCCGTGCATTCCGACGCCGCCCGCAAGGCCGGCGCGAGCAAGGAGGAGGTCGTGGAGGCGCTGGGCGTGGCGGTGGCGCTGAACGCCGGCGCCGCCCTGGTCTACACCGCCCGCGCCTTCGAGGCGTTCACCGGCGAGGCCGGCTGAGCCGAACGGGATAGGGCCGCGGCCGGTTCGTCGGGCCGGGGGCTCGTCCTCAAGGAGGCGCGCCGGCCCGGTCTCCGCTGCCCAGGCGGTCCAGATAGGCGCAGAGCATGTCGGCCAGGGCATCCGCGAAGGTCGCCATGGCCGCCTCGGTCCGGACCATCTCCGAGATGCGCTCGCCGACCTCGCCGAGCGTCATCGCGATGATCTCGCCCGCGACCGCCCGGTCCGTCTCGGGCGCCGCGGGAAGCGCCGCGCGCAGGAAATCGCGGAAGGCCTGAGAGCCGGCCAGCTGCGGCTCCGCGGCCTCGGGCGCGTCGCGATAGGCCGGGGCGGCCGCGTCGAGGGCCCGGCGCATCGCGGCCTCCGCGCATTCCGAGCGCACAAAGGCGTGGACGGCGGCGCGCAGGCGCGCGCCGGGCGCGCCAGCGGGATCCGTCAGGATGCCGGCGAGGAGGGCGCTCGTGTCCCGCCACTCGTCGCTCTGGAGCTGGAACAGGATCGCCGCCTTGTTGGGGAAGTACTGGTAGAGCGAGCCGATGCTGACGCCGGCGCGCTCGGCGACCCGCGCCGTCGTGAACCGCGCCGCGCCGACCTCCGCCAGAACCTGAGCGGCGGCCTCCAGAACGGCCGCGACGAGGTCGCTGGAGCGCGCCTGCCGGGGCTGCTTTCGCCTGGAGATTCCGAGACTTGGCCGGTCGGGCATGGGGCGGGGCTCGGAACGCGAATAGGCGCGGGCAGGGGGCGCCGGTACTCTGCGTCGTGTTCAGTTGAACGCGCAAGACGGAAAGCAACGCACCATGTCACTCTCAGCATCCACACTTGCCGAACCGCGTATCGCGTCGCTGTTGGACAGTCTCTTCGCGCAGGCGGAGGCCTCCTCACCCTTGAGCGCCATCGGCGATCTCTCGGCGGACGAGCGGACGCGCCTGATGGGAAGCCGCACCGGCTACCGGGACTTCTACAGCCGGCTCAAGGACATGCCCCTCGCAGTCTCGCGGGAGACCGGCCGGCTGCTCTACGTGCTCGCGCGGACCCGCCGGGCGCGGACGATCGTCGAGTTCGGCACGTCCTTCGGCCTCTCGACCCTGCACCTCGCCGCGGCCCTGCGCGACAACGGCGGCGGCCGGCTGATCACCTGCGAGTTCGAGCCGTCCAAGGTGGTGCGGGCGCGGGCGAACCTGATGGAGGCCGGGCTTGCGGACCTCGTCGAGTTCCGCGAGGGCGACGCCCTCCAGACCCTCGGCCTCGACCTGCCCGACTCGGTCGACCTGCTGCTCCTCGACGGGGCGAAGGGGCTCTATCCGGAGGTTCTGAGCCTCGTGGAGAGTCGCCTCGGACCGGGGGCCCTGGTGGTCGCCGACAACGCGGACCACAGCCCGGACTACCTTGCGCGGGTGCGCGCACCGAGCCGCGGCTACCTGTCGGTGCCGTTCGCCGAGGACGTCGAGCTGTCCATGCGGCTCGGGTGAGGCCGGGCCCGGGAACCGGACCGGCGGTCGCCTCAGCGCGACGCGACCGCCGTCGGGACGCGGGTCCGGTCGCTCAGGCCCACTGGCGCTGGGCGAGCTTCTGCTCGTAGGCGTCGATGGAGGAGACGCGCTCCAGCGTCAGCCCGATCTCGTCGAGGCCGTTCAGCAGGTTGTGCTTGCGGCCCTCGTCGACGTCGAAATGCAGGGTGCCGCCGTCCGGTCCCCGGATCGTCTGGGCCGCCAGGTCGACCGTCAGGGTGGCGTTCGCGCCGCGCTCGGCGTCCTCGAAGAGCTTCTCCAGATCCTCGGGCGACACGACGATCGCCAGGATGCCGTTCTTCGCGCAGTTGTTGAAGAAGATGTCGGCGAAGCTCGTGGAGATCACGCAGCGGATGCCGAAATCCGCTAGCGCCCAGGGCGCGTGCTCCCGGGACGAGCCGCAGCCGAAATTGTCGCCGCACACCAGGATCTTGCTGTTCCGGTAGGCCGGCTGGTTGAGGATGAAGTCCGGGTTCTCGGAGCCGTCCTCCCGGTAGCGCATCTCGGCGAACAGGCTCTTGCCGAGGCCGGTCCGCCGGATCGTCTTCAGGTACTTCGCCGGGATGATCCGGTCGGTATCGACGTTGATCGTCCGCAGGGGCGCCGCGACGCCCTCCAGGGTGGTGAACTTTTCCATCGTCTGACGGCTCGTGTCGGTGGTCTCTCTGTCGCGCGGTTTAGCAGCCGCGGGCTCGGGCCGGAAGCGTCAGGCGAGGTCGGGCGCCGTCGCCCGGGACAGGGTGCCGTCGTGGAGGGCGGAGGCGACCAGCGCCCCGGCGATCCCGGCCGCCCGGAGCGCCCGCAGGTCGTCCGGGCCGCGCACGCCGCCCGCCGCGTAGAGGCGGGC
>NZ_JBKFBI010000018.1:0-62416 GCF_053346095.1 Methylobacterium sp. A52T
GCCGGCGGGTCGCGGCGCCGAGGGACCGGGTCGCCCGGGCGGCGCGGCCGAGCGCAACGGACCGGCGGACCGGGGCGGCCCGGCCGCGAATCCCGGTGCCAACGAACGCGGTGACCGGGGAGGTGACCGGGGCGGTCGCGAGCCGGGTGCCGGACCCGAGCGGGGCAATCGCGACGCGGCCGGTCCCGAGCGCGGCGGTCGCGGTCCGGCCGGCGAACGGGACGGCCGTGCCGGTGCCCGCGACCGGGGCGCCGTCCGCGGCGCTGTCGGCCGCCTCGACACCCGCCAGCGGACCGAGTTCCGCAGCTCGATCACGCGTCTGGGCGTCTCGCCGCTCCGGGACGTGGCTTTCGGCTTGGCGATCGGCACCGCGATCCCGCGCTCGGTCAGGCTCCACAGGCTGCCGCCGGCGATCATCGAACTGGTGCCGGAATACGAGGGCTACGACTTCGTCCTGGTCCGCGACGACATCGTGATCATCGATCCCGACACCTACGAGATCGTGGACGTGATCCCGGCCTGATTCGGCAATCACGGCAACTTCGGCGTGCCGGGCGGATCCTCTGCCCGGCGCCCTCTACCGCCCGCCGTCGAGGAGCTTCGACACCACGCGCGCCGTGTAGTCGACCATCGGCACGATCCGCGCGTAGTTCAGCCGGGTCGGACCGATGACGCCGACGACGCCCACGATCTTCTGCGAGCCGTCGCGGAACGGCGCCGCGATCAGCGAGGATCCGGAGAGCGAGAACAGCTTGTTCTCCGAGCCGATGAAGATCCGCACGCCCTCGCCGCCCTCGGCGCGGGACAGGAGATCGATCACGTCCTTCTGGGTCTCCAGATCGTTGAACAGAAGGCGGATCCGCTCGAGATCCTCCACCGCGCGCAGGTCGTCGAGCAGGTTTGCCTGCCCGCGCACGATCAGCTGGCGGGCCTCCGTCGGGCCGACCGGCGTGGCGAGCCCGGCGTCGACGAGGCGCTCGGTGATCGCGTCGAGCTCCCGCTTCATCGCCTTGCGGCCGGCCTCGATCTCGGCGCGCAGCGTGCCGAGGGTGCGGCCCTGCAGGCGCGCGTTGAGGAAGTTCGTCGCCTCCTGGAGGGCGCCGGCCGGCAGGCCCGCCGGCAGGTCCACGAGGCGGTTCTCCACCGAGCCGTCGTCCGAGACGAGGATGACGAGGGCGCGGGCCGGATCGAGGCGCACGAACTCGATGTGCTTCAGGTTGACGTTTGCCTTGGTGGTCAGGACGACCCCGGCGCCCCTGGAGACGCCGGACAGCATGGTCGAGGCCTCGGCCAGGGCCGAGTCGAAGGTGTGACCCGAGGCGGCGGCGCGCATCTGCGCCTCGATGCGCGCCTGCTCGTCCTGGCTGACGTCGCCGAGCTCGAGCATCGCGTCCACGAAGAAGCGCAGGCCGAGCTCCGTCGGCAGGCGGCCGGCGGAGGTGTGCGGCGCGAAGATGAGGCCGGAATGCTCCAGATCCGCCATGACGTTGCGGATCGAGGCCGGCGACAGCGCCATCGGGAGGATGCGCGCGAGATTCCGGGAGCCGACCGGCTCGCCGGTCGTGAGGTAGCTCTCGACGATCTGCCGGAAGATCTCCCGGGCACGCTCGTTGAGGGCGGCGAGCGCCTGCATCGCTTGGCCGTTCGAGAAGTTGGGACTGGGGTGTGTCACGGGGTCATCCTGTGGTCCGATCATGTCCAACCGTCCCGCGCGGATCAATCCGTACGGCGATGCTTGCCCGCGGTGGCGCGGCGGCCTAAGAGCCCGGCCCTCGACACTCTCGACAGAAGGGGCCCGCGATGCGGCCTTCCAAGCGTGCCGCCGACGAGTTGCGGCCCGTGAGCCTGGAGCGCGCGGTCTCGCGCTACGCCGAGGGCTCCTGCCTCGTCAGCTTCGGCAACACCCGGGTGCTCTGCACCGCGTCGCTGGAAGAGCGCGCGCCCCCGTGGCTGCGCGGTTCCGGCAAAGGCTGGGTCACGGCCGAGTACGCCATGCTGCCGCGTGCGACGCACGAACGCACCCGCCGCGAGGTCGGTTCCGGGAAGCCGTCGGGGCGGACCCAGGAGATCCAGCGGCTGATCGGCCGGTCGCTGCGCGCCGTCACCAACCTCCCGGCCATGGGCGAGCGCCAGATCACGATCGATTGCGACGTGATCCAGGCCGACGGCGGCACCCGCACCGCCGCGATCACGGGCGCCTGGGTGGCGCTGCACGATTGCTTCGCCTGGATGCGGACTCGCTCGATCATCTCCGTCGACCCGCTGCGCGACCACGTCGCCGCCGTCTCGTGCGGCCTCTACAAGGGCATGCCGGTCCTCGACCTCGACTACGCCGAGGATTCGGCGGCCGAGACCGACGCCAACTTCGTCCTCACCGGCCGCGGCGGCATCGTCGAGGTGCAGGGCACCGCCGAGATGGAGCCCTTCACGCAGGAGCAGCTCCTCGAGCTGCTCGGCCTCGCCCGCGCCGGCACCGAGCGGCTGGTCGCCCTGCAGAAGGAGGCGATCGCGTGAGCCGGCGTCTGACCGGGAAGGTGGTGATCGCCACGCACAATGCCGGCAAGCTCGCCGAGATGCGCGACCTGCTCGCGCCGTTCGGGATCGAGGCCGTGTCGGCGGGCGAGCTCGGCCTGCCCGAGCCCGACGAGACCGGCACGATGTTCGCCGAGAACGCGGCGATCAAGGCGCGGGCGGCGGCCGACGCCACCGGGCTGCCGGCCTTCGCGGACGATTCCGGCCTGTGCGTCGACGCCCTCGACGGCGCGCCCGGCATCTTCTCGGCCCGCTGGGCCGGCCCGACCAAGGACTTCACCGGCGCGATGGCGCGGATCTTCGCCGAGCTCGACCGGCGCGGCGCCTCCGACCGCCGGGCGCACTTCGTGTCCGCCCTCGTGCTGGCCTGGCCGGACGGGCACACCGAGCTGTTCGAGGGGCGGGTCTTCGGCGACCTCGTCGCCGCGAAGGGCTCCGCGGGCTTCGGCTACGACCCGATCTTCCGGCCAGACGGCCACGACCGCACCTTCGGCGAGATGAGCGCCGAGGAGAAGCACGGGGTCGACTGGCAGAAGGGGCTGGGCCTGTCGCACCGGGCGCGGGCCTTCGTCGAGCTGAGCCGCGCCTGCCTCGCGCCCGGCGCCTGATTGCCAAACGGGTCGCGGGCGCTCACATGCCCGCCATCATGTCATCGACCGGCCCGGACCATCCGACCCGCGACGCGGGCTTCGGGATCTACCTGCACTGGCCCTTCTGCGCCGCGAAGTGCCCGTACTGCGACTTCAACAGCCACGTCCGCCACGCGGGCGTGGACGAGCCGCGCTTCCTGGCGGCCTTCCGCGCCGAGATCGCCCACAGCGCCGCCCGCACGCCGGGCCGGACCGTGACCAGCATCTTCCTCGGCGGCGGCACGCCCTCGCTGATGCGGCCCGCGACCGTGGCCGGCCTGCTCGACGCGGTGGCGGCGCACTGGGCGGTCGCGCCGGACGCGGAAGTGACCCTCGAGGCAAACCCGTCGAGTGTCGAGGCGGGCCGCTTCCACGGCTACCGCGCCGCCGGGGTCAACCGGGTGTCGCTCGGGATCCAGGCCCTCGACGACGCCTCGCTGCGGACCCTCGGGCGCCTGCACGACACCGCGCAGGCCCTCGACGCGATCGCGCTGGCGCAGTCGGCGTTCGCGCGGACCTCCTTCGACCTGATCTACGCGCGGCCCGGACAGACGCCGGAGATGTGGCGGGCGGAGCTTAGCGACGCGCTCGCGCGGGCCGCCGAGCACCTCTCGCTCTACCAGCTCACCATCGAGCCCGGGACGCCGTTCCACGGGCTCGCCGCCGCCGGCAAGCTGGTGACGCCGGACGACGAGGTCGGCCGCGCCCTCTACGACGTCACCCAGGAGCTCTGCGCCAAGGCCGGCCTTCCGGCTTACGAGATCTCGAACCACGCGCGGCCCGGCGCGGAATCGCGGCACAACCTGCTCTACTGGCGCTACGGCGAGTATGCCGGGATCGGTCCGGGCGCCCACGGACGGCTCGTGACGGGCCGGGGCCGGATCGGGACCGTGACGGAGCGGTCGCCCGAGGCGTGGCTCGCCCGCGTCGAGGCCGAGGGCCACGGGATCGTCGAGACCGAGACCCTCTCGGCCGCCGACCAGGCCGACGAGTTCCTGGTGATGGGCCTGCGCCTGCGCGAGGGGATCGATCCCGACCGCTACGCGGCGCTCAAGGGCCGGCCGCTGAACGGCAACCGGATCGGCGTGTTGATCGGGGACGGCCTGCTCGAGCGGCTGCCGGGCGGCCGCATCGCCGCCACGGCGCGGGGGGCGCTGGTGCTCAACGCCCTGGTCGCCGAGCTCGCCGCCTGATCAGATCGCGGGCTTGGCGAGGACCCGGGGTGCCGGGCTGACGGGCGTCGCGGCGTTGTTGCGGATCTCGTAGACCGCGAGGGACCGCTCGCTCTGACCGTCCGGCCGGAACCGGAACGTCCCGTCGACGCCGGCGAAGCCCAGGCCGTTGGTCAGGGTGCTCTCGGCAAAGCGCTGCGAGCCGTAGCGCCGCGACAGGGCCGCGGCGAGCAGCACCGCGTCGTAGGCGAGCGAGGCCACCCGCGGCGGGACGGCGCCGAACCGGGCCTGGTAGCGCGCGCTGAAATTCGAGAAGCCGACGCGGTCCGGCGCGGCGAAGCGGCCGCCCTGGAGGGCCGGCAGCGCGAACAGTGCCGGCTCGTTCCAGAGGGCGGTGCCGAGGGGGCGCACCCGGGCCGGCGAGAAGCCCGCCTTCGTCAGCGCGGCCGCCACGGCGGGCATCGCGTCCGCGGTCTCGGGGATGAACAGCGCGTCGGCGGTGGCGCCGGGCCCGGCGATCACCCGCGCGAGCCGCTCGACCGCCGGGCCGGGCGCGCCGGCCGGGTAGCGCTCCACGGCGGCGACCCGCGCGCCCTTCCGGGCGACGACTTCCCGGAACGCCGCCTCGACGGCGTTGCCGTAGGCGGTCTCGGGGATCAGCGCCGCGAAGGACCTCTTCCCGCCCGCGACCGCGTCCTCGACCACGCGGTCCACCTCCGGCTGCGGCAGGAAGCTCAGCAGGTAGACCCCCTGGTTCGCCACGGTCGCGTCCGTGGAGAAGCCGATCACCGGCTTGCCGGCGGTCCTGGCGACGGCCGCGGCGGCCTGCACGCTGCCGGCGAAGAGCGGGCCGAGCACGATCTCGGCGCCCTGCCGCAGCGCCTCCTGGGTCGCCTCCCGGGCGCCGTCTGGACTGCCCCGGTCGTCCTCGACGATGAGCGTCAGGTCGGGCTGCTGGGCCTCGTCGTAGGCGAGCTGCGCCGCGTTGCGCATGGCGGCCCCCACGGTCGATCCCTGGCCGGTCAGCGGCAGCACCAGGGCGACCTTCACCGAGCCCGCCCCGATGCGACCGCCGCCGCCCGCGGCCGGCATCGGCGGCGCTGCGGGCGCGGCGCCCGGCGCATCCGGCACGGCGGCCGGCGGTGACAGCTCGGCCTGCGGCCCGGTCGCGCGCCGCGCGAGGTCGCTGCCGACGCAACCGCCGAGCGAGAGCAGGATCGCGCAGAGCGCGGCGGTCTGGGCGGTGACACGCACGAGACGGTCCCGCGCGCTTGTCGGGCGCGCCATGGCGCGTACTCCTTCGGGCAGGCTCCGCAGCCTGACCGGCGGATTCTCAAATGTAAACGCGGCGGCGGGGACTTGCCCCCCGGCCACGCGGCCTCGCCGCGACGAGAGGCGACCAGTGTGGCAAGATCGCCGGTGATGACCCGCAGATTCGACGACCCGGGGCCCGCCGCCCCGACCCGAGCTCCGTCCCAGAAGCTCGCCCCCGACCGCCCGCGCAGCACGACCTTCACGGCCTTCGGCCTCGCGAGCGAGACCGAACCCCTGTCGCCCGGCCTGCACATCGTGGCGACGCCGATCGGGAACCTGCGCGACATCACCATCCGGGCGCTGGCGACCCTGGCGGCCGCCGACGCGGTCCTGGCCGAGGACACCCGCGTCACCCGGAACCTGCTGGCGCATTACGGGATCACGACGCCGCTGCTCGCCTATCACGAGCATTCCAACGACGCGGTGCGCGAGCGGATGGTGGCGCGGCTCGACGCCGGCGAGGCCCTGGCGCTGGTCTCGGATGCCGGGACGCCGCTCGTCTCGGATCCCGGCTACAAGCTGGTCCAGGCCGCCATCGAGGCCGGGATCGCCATCACGCCCGTCCCGGGGCCGTCCGCGGTGATGACCGCGCTGGTCGCGGCGGGCCTGCCGACCGACCGGTTCTTCTTCGAGGGCTTCCTGCCGCAGAAAGCCGGAGCACGGCGCAATCGCCTGGAGGCGCTGATCCAGGTTCCCGGCACCCTGGTCCTGTTCGAGTCGCCGCATCGCCTCCCCGACATGCTGACCGACGCCGCCGCGGTGCTCGGTCCGGAGCGGCCGGCGGCCGTGACCCGCGAGCTGACCAAGCTCTACGAAACCATCCGGCGCGATACGTTGGGCAGCCTGAGCGCGCGCTTCGCCCAGGAGGGACCGCCGAAGGGGGAGATCGTGGTGATCATCGGTGCGGCGACGGCGCCGGAGCGCAGCGCGGATTCGGATGCCGCCCTCGACGCCCTGATCCTGGCGGCGCTGGAGCGGCACTCGATCAAGGATGCCGCCAGCCTCGTGTCCGACGAGACCGGTCAGCCGCGGCGCCTCGTCTATACCCGGGCGCTGGCGCTGGCGCGGGACCAGGGATGACCGGGGCCCTGCCGGATCGGGCCGGCCGGCGCCGCGCCGCCTACCGGCTCGGCCACCGCGCCGAGTGGCTGGCGCTCGCCGCGCTGATGCTCAAGGGCTACTGGCCGATCGGCCGGCGCGTCAGCGTCGCGGGCGGCGAGATCGATCTCGTCGTCCGGCGCCGGAAGACCGTCGTGTTCGTGGAGGTGAAGGCGCGGGCGCGCCGCGACGACGCCCGGGAGGCGATCGACGCCGCCAAGCGGCGGCGTTTCTCCCGCGCGGTCCGGGCCTGGATCGGTCGCAACGCGTGGTGTGCCGGGTCGACGTTCCGGGCCGACGCCGTGTTCGTCGGATCCCGCACCTGGCCCGCCCATGTCGAGCGGGTCTTCACCATCGAGGGGCTCTGACGGGCGGCCCGACGCCGCCGGAGCCGCCGCGCCGGGTCTCAGTCCCGGGCGGCGCGGATCGCCCCGATCAGGGTCCGCTTCAGGTCGGCCTGGCTGAACGGCTTCTGGACGACGGGCCTGTCGCGGAACGGCTCGCGGATGCCGGCACCGCCGTAACCGGTCGAGAAGACAAGCGGAAGGTCGCGCTTGGCGATGGCCTCGGCCACCGGGTAGATCGGCTCACCCGCCACGTTCACGTCGAGAATGGCGACCTCGAACGCTTCCTGCGACGCCATCTCCAGCGCGGAGGACAGCCGCGCGGCCGGCCCGACCACGGCGCAGCCGAAATCGAGGAGCATGTCCTCCAGCAGCATCGAGATCGCGGCCTCGTCCTCGACGACGAGAACACGGACGCCGTTGAGGACGTCGTCGTTGGGGTCAGCAATCACGCCGGGCCGTCTTCCCTTCGAATGCCCCCGTCGCCGGGGATCTTGCCATGCGGCTGGTCACGCCTTGCGCACCGCGTGAGCAGCGTCCGGACGGGTGAACGCGGCCCGAGGGTCAGCCCGCGAGACAACCTGAGGCGTCGCCCGTAATGCGCAATGTGTCAAGCGTTCCCGGCCCGTTCCGACACCCAGACCGGGCGCTATGTTAACCGATGATACATTTTTGTGCGGACGGCTTCGCGCGGGCGTACGCGTGTGCCGCCACGCGGCCGCTCAGTCGTCCTTGAACGAGACCTTGGCGCCCCGTGTCACATGCGCGGCGAGGTCGCGGGCGTTCCAGTTGGTCAGACGGATGCAGCCGTGGGACTCCGTCTTCCCGACCTTCTCGGGCTCCGGCGTCCCGTGGATCCCGTAACTCGGGATCGCCAGGTCGATCCAGACCAAGCCGACCGGGTTGTTGGGTCCCGACTGGATGGTGAATTTGTGCTGCGCCTTCACGCCCTTGAACGCGTATTTCGGGTTGTAGGTATAGTCCGGGTCGAACGCGACGCCCTTCACCTTGGTCTCGCCGCTCGGGGCCGGCTTCTCGGCACTGCCGATCGACGCGGGATAATAGGCCACGAGCTTCCCGTCGGCGCCGTAGGCGCGGACGTCGCGGCTCGACTTGTCGACCTCGATGCGTTCGACCTTCGGCTCCTGGGGCAGATCCTTGGCCTTCGGCTTGTCCGTGCCCATCGGGTCCACCGCCGCGACCGCGATGGTCGTGCCGGCCTTGTCCAGGGGCTTGCCAGGATTGAGTGCGCTGACGAGGTCGCGGCTCATGTGGAAGCGCTCGGCCAGCATCTCGCGGGGATTGGTGTAGCCCAGCGACTTGAGCTCGGCCTGCTCCTCCATCTTGGGCGGGATCCGCTCGACGTAGGGGCCCGCGGCGTCGGCCTCGGTGAGCGTGTAGTCCGTGACAGCGGGCTTGTCGCTGGTCGCCTGGAGCTTGTCCCAGATCTCGGGCGTCAGGGTCTCGCCGGCGGGAAGCCCCTGGGCCACCGCGAAGGCCGAGAGGGCGTGCCGGTAATTGTCGCCCTTCCGGCCGTCGATCGCGCCGGGATAGAAGCGCGCGCGATCGAGCAGCACCTGGGCCTTGACGATCAGCGGATCGGGCTTCTCGTCCGACGACTTGACCCGACGCGCCTTCTCGGACTTCGAGCCCTCGGTCTTCCCGGCGCCCGCCTGCGCCAGGGTCGCGGCGTTCACCGCCTCGGCGGTCAGCGCCGGCGGCTGCGCCGTCTCGGCCTTCCGGCCCTTCCCCGTCCGGGCAGCCGCGCCGTGTGCGGCCAGACAGCTCGCCAGGAGAGCCACGCAGACCGGCCGCCAAGGTTTCGGGATCATCGCCGTCGTCATTCCAGGGAGCGGGCGCGCTCCCGAGCCGAGAAATGCCGGACCTGCGGGAACGTTCCACGCCGCTCTACTGGCACAGGCGGTGACCGCCGTTGCGCTCTCGCTCGTCGAGGTGGAAATGGTTGGCGTGGGCGGCGTTCGAGCCCGGGCCGAGGACGGTGCGGAAGAAGCCGCAGGCCTTGGCGCGCACCGCGCCGATGAACTGCGCCTCCTCGGAACCGTCCGGCATCGCCTTGACGGGGATGCTCGCGCGTCCCGCGAAGGCGAAGCCCATGATGTCGGCGGCGTTGGCGAAGGCGTGCTCGCTGAGCTTGGCGTCGACGTCGTGGTTCTGTCCCCGGCAGACATAGGAACCGCCGAGTTCGAGCGCGCTCAGCGGATGCTTCAGCGTTCGATCGGCCTCGATCTGCACTTCCGTGACCCAGCGCGCCAGAGCCTCGGCGGTCCGGCAGGTGAGCGTGGCGCCCTGCGGCAGCGCCACCCCGTCGGCGAACTTCGTCACCTTGAGCGGCAGCGGCGCGGTGCACTGGCCTTCGGAGATCGCCGGCAGCGGCTCGAACTCGACCCCGAGACGCTTGAGGCGCGTCCGGCAGGCGGAATCGTCCGGCGGTGTCACCTTGAGCGCCAGGGCGGCCGCGCCCGACAGCTCGGGCGGCCGCGCGGGCGGCGCCGGCGGCGGTGAGGGGATCTCGGGCTTCGCGGTTTCCTTCGCGGTTTCCTTCCCGGCTTCCTGACCGACCTCCGGCGGCTTGTCCCGGCCGGTCTCTCTCGACGGCTCCCGGGCCGGGTCCTTGCTCGGCTCCTTGCTCGGCTCAGCCACGGCGGGTTTCAGCTCGGGCGGCCGCGCCGGCGGCGTCGGTGGCGCTGGCTCGGCGACGGGCGGCTTCAGCGCCTCGGGGCGCTCCGGCGGCAGGGGCGGGGGCGTCGGCACCGTGGCCGCCGGCGTTTCGACGGCGTCGACCGGCGTGGCCGGGAGGGCGAGCCCCGCGGCGAGGGCGCCGCCCGCCAGGAGCGTCGCGGATCGGAGGATCGACAGGCTGCGTCCCGGCATGGGGCCTCGAAGCGTGGGCGTTGGCCTCTACAACGGGCGAGACGCCATTCGGATCGCCCGGACCCGGTTGACGGCCGCGCCGATCGGACCACTGTCTTCCGGATCGCGCCGGCACACCCCATGTCGGCGGACCGGCGGCGCGAACGCTCGCGCCGTCGCGTGGACGTCGAGATCGAGGACTGCATGTCGGACGCAGCTGATGCCGGGCTCCCGAGCCTGCCGCCAGACAATCCCTTCCGCGAGGCGCAGTGGAGCACCCCGCACGGCCTCCCGCCCTTCGAGCGGATCCGGCCGGAGCATTACCGGCCCGCGTTCGACGCCGCCCTGGCGGCCCACGATTCCGAGATCCGCGCCATCGCGAACCAGTCCGCTCCCGCCACCTTCGGCAACACCGTCGAGGCGATGGAGCGGGCCGGCCTCGCCCTCGAGCGCGTCGCCGGCGTGTTCTACAACCTGACCGGCAGCCACACGAACCCCGAGCTGCAGGCCATCGAGCGGGAGATCGGGCCGAAGCTCGCCCGGCACGGCAGCGCCATCTACCTCAACCCCGAGCTCTGGGCCCGGATCTCGGCGATCGACGCCGAGGGCCTGAGCGCGGAAGAGCGCCGGGTCCTCGACCGGTACCGGATCCGCTTCCGCCGTTCGGGGGCGGATCTGGGACCCGAGGACAAGGCCCGCATCGCCGAGATCGCGGCGCGCATGTCGGAGCTCGGGACCACGTTCAGCCAGAATCTCCTGGCCGACGAGAGCAGCTTCACCCTGCCGCTGCAGGGCGAGGAGGATCTGGCCGGCCTGCCGCCGTTCCTGCGGGCCGCGGCCGAGAGCGCCGCGAAGGAGCGCGGCCTCGACGGTCACGTCATCACCCTGTCCCGCTCGCTGATCGAGCCGTTCCTGGTCTGCTCGACCCGGCGCGACCTGCGCGAGCGCGCCTACGCGGCCTGGACGCGGCGCGGCGAGAACGGCGGCGCGACCGACAACCGGGCGATCATCGCGGAGATCATCCGGCTGCGCGCCGAGCGGGCGCGGCTCCTCGGATTCGAGAGCTTCGCCCATTTCGCCCTCGACGACACGATGGCGGCGAGCCCGGACGCGGCGACCGGGCTGCTGCGGGACGTGTGGACGCCGGCCCGCGCGCGGGCGGCGGAGGAGCGCGACCGTCTCCAGGCCACCATCCAGGCGGAGGGGCACAACTTCGCCCTCCAGGCGCACGATTGGCGGCACTACGCCGAGAAGGTGCGGCGCGCCGAGCACGACCTCGACGAGAGCGAGATCAAGGCGTACCTGCCGCTGGAGCGGATGATCCAGGCGGCGTTCGACACGGCCTCGCGGCTGTTCGGGCTGACCTTCACGGAACTCGCCGACGTGCCGCGCTACCATCCCGATGTCCGGGTCTGGCGGGTCGGCAATCCGGACGGGTCCGAGGTGGGCCTGTACCTGGGCGACTACTTCGCCCGCGCCTCGAAGCGGTCCGGCGCCTGGATGAGCGCCTTCCGCTCGCAGGAGCGCCTGAACGGGACGGTCACGCCGATCATCGTCAACGTCATGAACTTCGCCAAGGCGCCCGACGGCGAGGCGACGCTGCTGTCCTTCGACGACGCGCGCACCCTGTTCCACGAGTTCGGCCACGCCCTGCACGGGCTGCTCTCGGACGTGACTTACCCGCTCCTGTCCGGGACGGCGGTGTCGCGCGACTTCGTGGAGCTGCCCTCGCAGCTCTACGAGCACTGGCTGGAGCAGCCGGAAGTCCTGCGGACCCACGCGCGCCACCATCGCACGGGCGAGCCGATGCCCGACGCCCTGCTGCGGAAGCTGCTCGCCGCGCGGACTTTCAACCAGGGTTTCGCCACCGTGGAGTACACGTCCTCGGCGATCGTCGACATGACCCTGCACCTCTCGGCGGAGGGCGAGGGCGGTCTCGACGTGCCCGCCTTCGAGGCCGAGGCGCTGCGGCGGATCAGCATGCCGGCCGAGATCAGCATGCGGCACCGGACGCCGCACTTCGCCCACATCTTCTCGGGGGACGGCTACGCCGCCGGCTACTACAGCTACCTCTGGTCTGAGGTGCTGGACGCCGACGCCTTCGACGCGTTCCGCGAGGCCGGCGACATCTTCGATCCGGAGACGGCGAAGCGGCTGCGCACCTTCGTGTACGGGGCCGGCAACCTGCGCGACCCGCGCGAGGCCTACACGGCCTTCCGCGGGCGGATGCCGAGCATCGAGCCGCTCCTGAAGAAGCGCGGGCTCGCGGCCTGAGCGACTGGCGTGCGGTAAGGGTTTCGTAAACAAACGTCCTTAACGAACGCTTGCAGCGCGAGGCCGCGTGCGGAGTTCGGGGCGATGACGAAGATCGAAGCCAAGCAGGGCGTTTCCCAGGGCATCTCGCCGGCCGACCTGCTCAAGGCCGCGGTGACCGGCAAGACCGACGCCGCGGCCGCCGCGACCGAGACCGCGGCCTCGCCGGCCAGCGGGAAGTTCGCGCTGGCGTCGCTGTCGCACCTGGATCCGAAGCGGTTCGCGGTCCCGGGGGCGACCCTCGCGCTCGGCGTCCTCCTGGGCGGGGGCGTGATGGCGCTCTCCCGCCCGGCCTCGGTCCGGCCCGACGCGCTCGCGGCCCTCGAGACGACGCTCGATGCCGGCCGCACCGAGACCGTGCGCCTCGCCGCCGACATCGCGCAGCTCCACAACGTGCTCGCGGACCTGCGCGCCTCGACCGACGTGGCGCGGAAGGAGGCGGCCAGCCGCAGCACCGCCCTCGGCGAGCGCCTGGCGCAGGTCGACAAGGGCCTGAACGGCAAGATCGCGGCCCTCGGCGAGCGGCTCGATCAAGTCGAGCGCGACCACAACACACGCCTCAGCGGCCTCGCCGCGCAGCTCGACCGCCGCGCGGCCGCGACCCCGGCCGCCGCGAAGGCGGAGCCGACCCAGACCGGCAGCATCGGGGAGCCCGCCCGCGCCGCCGAGGCGAAGCCCGAGGTCAAGGTCGCGGACGCCAAGGTGGGCGAGCCGAAGGCGAAGCCGGCCGCGCCCGACAAGCCGCCGGTCATCGAGGGCTGGGCCCTGCGGGACGTCTACGAGGGCACCGCGATCCTGGAGAATCGCCGGCGCCGCCTCGTCGAGGTCGCGCCCGGCGACGTCATCCCGGGCGTCGGCCGCGTCGAGGGCGTCGAGCGCCACGGTCGGGAATGGGTGGTGGTGACCCGCCAGGGTCTCGTCACGGCGCAGGCCTGGTAGGCCTCGGCGCGACCGCCGGGTGCCTCAGCGGCCCGTGAACCCGGTCGGCGCCAGCTCGCCAGGCGCGATCGGGAAGCGCGGCTCGATCGTCATCGGATCGGCCAGAGCCGCCGCGCGCTCTGCCCGCCTGCGCCCGTGCCGCAGGGCCCGGGTCTGCGCCGCGCGGGTCGGGTGCAGGATGGCAGCGAGCAGGGACTGCCCTTCGAACTCGCTGTCCAGGTTCTTGGCTTCGAAGACGGGCATGGCCGGCCTGCTTGAGTGCGGTGCCGGACACTGCCGAAGGCGTCGATCCGGGCCACATCCCCAATAACGGGGATCGCGTGGACAGGTTCCGTCAAGCTTTCGCTCCGCAACCTCTTTTTTACTTTCGTCCAGGCGTCACCCGAATGCAGTGCGGCCGCGCACACCGGCCCGCGGTCAGACGAACTGGTTCAGCCCCGGGATCGAGCCGATGATCGGGCCCATCGCGTCCTCGCCGACCTTCTCGCGGCCGAAGGCGAACAGCTCCTGGCCGAGCGGCTGCATCTGACCCATCGGCACGCCGGCGGCCATCAGCTTCTGGCCGAGCGCCATGACGCCGCCGCCGCCCATCATGCCGCCGAGCATGCCCATCAGGCCGCCGCCGCCGCTCTCGCCGGCATTCGACTCGGCGATCAGCGCCTCGGAGCCCGGCAGGGCCGCCAGGAGCTGGCCGACCTCGGCCGCGGGCCCTTCCTTCTGCAGGAAGGCCAGGATGTGCCCGATGGCGGTCTGAGCGGTCGCGGCGTCGAGCCCGGTGCGGGTGGTGACGCGGGCGAGCAGTTCTTCCATGGTGATGATCTCTTCGGAACGCTTCCAGACGTCCTTCGACTCTGAGGCGTCGGAAATCAAGCGCGCGGCATCGCTTCCCAGGAAAACTCCCCGGTTACAGCGGGCACGGTGCCGCAGCGCGCGACCTCGCCAAGGGCCGCCCCTTCCGGTAGACCCTCGGTCAGTCTTGAACCGTTCCAGGCCGCCGGGCCGGGTGATCCAGGGAGTTGCCGGACCATGCGGGTCGGCCTGTTCGTGCCGTGCTACGTCGACGCCTTCGAGCCCGAGGTCGGGATCGCCACCCTCGAGCTCCTCGAGCGCCTGGGCTGCACGGTCGAGTACCCGTTCGACCAGACCTGCTGCGGCCAGCCGATGACCAACACCGGCTGCCACGCCGAGGCCGCCGCGACCGAGGCGCTGTTCGTCAAGAACTTCTCCGGCTTCGACTATATCGTCGCCCCGTCGGGCTCCTGCGTTCACCAAGTGCGGGAGCACCTGACGGCGATCCCGCAGACCGACGAGGTCCGCCACGTCCGCGCCAGCACCTACGAGCTCGTGGAGTTCCTGCACGATGTGCTGAAGGTCGAGGACCTGCCCTGGGCGAACTTCCCCCACAAGGTCGCCTATCACACCAACTGCAATGCCCTGCGCGGCATCCACCACGCGCGGCCGACCGAGCTGGTGAAGCCCTACTACTCGAAGCCCCTCGACCTGCTGCGCCTCGTGAAGGGGGTCGAGCTCGTCGACCTCGCCCGGCCGGACGAGTGCTGCGGCTTCGGCGGCACCTTCTCGGTGTTCGAGCCCGCCGTCTCGGCGAAGATGGGCTACGACAAGGTCGCCGATCAGAGCCGGGCCGGGGCCGCCTACGTCGTCTCGGCGGATTCCTCCTGCCTCATGCACCAGAAGGGCTGCGCCGAACGGCTCGGCTTGCCGCTCAAGTACATCCACATCGCGCAGGTGCTGAACGGAGCCGCCGCATGAGCGCCGAGGATCTCAACTCCCGCGAGCGCGAAGGCGTCATCCACCCCGAGGTGCGGGCCGGCCACGACGAGAGCGAGCGGGCGCCGGACGGCCGGCGTCTCCAGCACGCGGAAGCCGCCTCGAAGCCGATCCGCGCCCCGCAGACCCGGGAGCCGCAGCCGCGCGGCGCGAAGATCCGGGGCGACCGGCCGATCAACCAGTCGGAGGCCGCCGAGCGCTTCCTCGCGGCGCCGCTGCACCAGGCCGCCCACGACGAGCGCCTGTGGGACCTGCGCAAGAAGCGCGACGCCTCCGCGCACGGCATCCCCGAGTGGGAGGAGCTCCGCGAGCTTGCCTCGCAGATCAAGACCCACACGCTGAGCCACCTCGACCGGTACCTCGAGCAGTTCGAGGCGGCCGCGAAGGCCAACGGCGTCCACGTCCACTGGGCGAAGGACGGCGCCGATCACAACAGGATCGTGCTGGAGATCCTGCGGAGTCACGGCGCGAAGACGCTGGTGAAGTCGAAGTCGATGCTCACCGAGGAGTGCGGCTTCCGCCACCACATGGCGGCCAACGGCATCGAGGTCATCGAGACGGATCTCGGCGAGCGGATCCAGCAGCTCGACAACGAGGAGCCGAGCCACGTCGTGGCGCCGGCCGTCCACAAGACCCGGATGGACGTGGCCGAGGTCTTCGCCAAGACGCTCGGCACCGATCCGGACAACGACGACGCGCACTACCTCGCCGAGAGCCAGCGCGAGACCACCCGGCCCTACATCCTGAAGGCCGATGCCGGCATGACCGGATGCAACTTCGCGATCGCCGAGACCGGCACGGTCGTGACCTGCACCAACGAGGGCAACGCCGACCTGTCCGGCAACGTGCCGCCGCTGCAGATCCACTCCATCGGCATCGAGAAGATCATCCCGAAGGTCGAGCACCTCGGGGTGTTCATCCGCCTGCTGTCGCGCTCGGCGCTGGGCTCGCCGATCACCCAGTACACCTCGCATTTTCGCGGCCCCCGCGCGGGCACCGAGATGCACATGGTGCTGGTCGACAACGGCCGCTCCGAGCGCCTCGGCATGGAGGAGTTCTGGACCTCGCTGAAGTGCATCCGCTGCGGCGCCTGCATGAACACCTGCCCGGTCTACCGGCGCTCGGGCGGCCTCTCCTACGGCGCGACCTATTCGGGGCCGATCGGGCTGATCATCGATCCGACCTTCAACAAGCGGAAATACTCGACGCTGCCGTTCTCCTCGACGATGAACGGCTCGTGCACCAACGTCTGCCCGGTGAAGATCAACATCCACGAGCAGATCTTCGCGTGGCGGAAGGTGCTGGTCGAGGAGCACCAGATCCCGGCGCTCAAGCAGGGCATGATGAAGGCCGCGGGCGCCGTGCTCTCGCGCCCGGCCGCCTACCGGGCGGCGATCGGCGCGGCGGATTCCGCCCTGAAGGTCCTGCCGCGCTTCGCGGTCTACAACCCGCTCAACACCTGGGGGAAGAAGCGCGAGATGCCCGACGCGCCGCGCCAGACCTTCCACGCCTGGTACAAGCAGAACCGCATGAAGGACACGGGTCGATGAGCGCCCGCGACGCGATCCTCGACGGCATCCGCAGGAACCGGCCGGCCGGGGACTTCCCGCTGCCGGAGGTGCCGCTGTTCGCGCCGCTGGTCGGCGAGGACCTGGTCGCCGAGTTCGGTGAGCGGCTGAAGCGCATGGGCGGCCGCGTGGCCGAGCCCGGCGCCGGCGACGTGTTCGCCGGCGTGCGCGAGCGCCTCGACACCGCCAAGGTCGTCGCCTCCGCGGTCCCGGAGTTGACCGGCAACCGCGACCTGCGGGGCGTGCGCGCGCCCCATGAGGTCGAGGACGTGGACGTGGCGGTAGTCCGCGCGGTGTTCGGCATCGCCGAGACCGGCTCGGTGCTGTTCACGCAGGACCAGCTGATCGTCAACGCGGTCGCCTATCTCGCGCAGCACCTCGTCGTGCTGCTCGACCCGGCCGACATCGTGCCGAACGTGCAGGCGGCCTACCGCCGGCCGGAATTCGGCCGCTCGGCCTACGCGGTGCTGCATACCGGCCCGTCGGCCACCGCCGACATCGAGGGTGTCCTCATCCACGGCGCGCAGGGCGTGCGCTCGCTGACGGTGGTCCTGCTCCCGCGGGATGCCGCCGAGCGCGGCTGAGACCGGTTCCATCGCTCCAGCCGTCCTTGCGAGCGGAGCGAAGCAATCCAGGGACGCGCCGCCCTGGGTCGCTTCGCTCCGCTCGCGATGACGGTAGAGCGGTCCGCTCCGCGCGGCGCCCCTGTCTAGCCCGCGACTCCCCGATCGAGCCGGAACCGACGGTCGGGCGCGCCCCTTGCTTGGACGGCGGATGGGCCGTCATCCGGCAAGGAGATCCGATGCGCTACACCCTCGGTTGCAGCCTGTCCTACAACATCCTCTCGGACACCACCTTCATCTTCAATCTGGAGATGGCAAAGCTGAAGAGCGTCGAGATCCTGACCGAGAGCCTGGTCCTGACGCCGAACCTCAAGCGCGATCTCTACACGACCCCCGACCTCCAGAACCGCTATCTCGCGGTCAACGTCCCGACCGGTCAGTTCGCGCTGGAGTACAATGCCGAGGTCGACCTGACCGTGCACCGGGCCGACCCGGCGACCGTCAACGAGACGCCCATCGGGCAGCTGCCCCTCGACATCCTGCCGTTCCTGCTGCCGAGCCGGTTCGTCTCCTCGGACCGGCTGACGCCGTTCGCGCTGGCCGAGTTCGGGGCGCTCCCCAAGGGCCACGCCCGCGTCAACCAGATCTGCAACTGGATCCACGACCACATCGCCTACCAGCCCGGCTCCAGCGACGGAGAGACGACCGCCCACGAGTCGCTCCTGAAGCGCGCCGGCGTCTGCCGCGACTTCGCGCATATCGGCGCCGCCTTCTGCCGGGCGCTCGGGATCCCGGCCCGGTTCGTGAGCTGCTACGCCCACGGCCTCGTCCCGAGCGACTTCCACGCGGTGTTCGAGGCCTATCTCGACGGGCGCTGGTGGCTCTTCGACGCCACCCGGCAGGCCGACCTCGACGGGCTGGTGCGGATCGGCGTCGGGCGCGACGCCGCGGAGATCGCATTCTCGACGCCGTTCGGCAACATGCAGCCGGTCAATCAGCAGGTCCGGATCCAGCGCGCGGACGGGCAGGGCAGCCCGATGCCGCGCACGGTGGACGCCATCTCGACCGAGATCCCGGCGCCGCACGCCGGAGCGGCCTGAGCACGGATCCGGCCGGGATCACGTCGTCCTGTGATCCCGTGATCCCGGGCGCGCCGCGGCGAAGCGGGTGCCGGTGCAGGACGCCCGATTCCAGCCTCCGTCGGCGGAGAGCGGCGCGTCGGCCGCGAAGCGCGGCACGCGGGCTCCCTTCGATCAGGCCCGCGACGCCGCCACGGACGCGCGCCGGCACCGCCGTTCCGCGCGATTGAGGACCGCGCGGCATGAAAGCAGATTGGCGCGCCGGACCAGCCGCGGCGGCGGCGCGACATGTGTTCCGCACGTCGGTCCGCGTATTGCCGGCGCCGGTGCCGCGCAGGGACAGTGATACGGCGACTTTCCGGGTGCCGGATTGCCGCGTCCCGCCCGTATCGCGGCCGGGAAATCCTCGGCTTGCCCGAAGACAAGTTGCGTCGCGCAGGAGCGCCTCGGTAGCGCCGCGCCATTGTCCTTCATCTTGTCGTCGCCGCCGAAATCGCCGCAAGCGTGGCTGTGGCGGGGTCGCAACACCGTAAAACGATCCCCGCTCCGCCCCGAGACCTGCCCGTAAACGCCGCGATCCCGCCATAGTCCGGGCCCACCTCAACCTCCGCGGTAAACGGCAAATTCGACAACGGTTTACCGTTCGGAAACGAGGACTTCCCGAGCACGCGGACGGATCTCCCGGCGCCTCGCGAACGGCGACGCGCCGCGGTTCAACGCACCCTCGGGATCGGCTGCGAAGGCTTGGTCTGAAGTCATGGTGACGCGTTTGAACGACAAGTCGAAGCTGCCGAGTCGCCACGTCACGGAGGGGCCCGACCGCGCCCCGCACCGCTCCTATCTCTACGCCATGGGCCTGACCCGCGAGCAGATCCACCAGCCGCTGGTGGGTGTCGCCTCCTGCTGGAACGAGGCCGCGCCCTGCAACATCTCGCTGATGCGCCAGGCGCAGGCGGTGAAGAAGGGCGTCGCCGCCGCCAACGGGACGCCGCGCGAGTTCTGCACGATCACCGTCACCGACGGCATCGCCATGGGTCATGGCGGCATGCGGGCGTCGCTGCCGTCGCGCGAGGTCATCGCCGACTCGGTCGAGCTGACCATGCGCGGCCACGCCTACGACGCCCTCGTCGGCCTCGCGGGCTGCGACAAGTCGCTGCCCGGCATGATGATGGCGATGGTCCGGCTGAACGTGCCCTCGATCTTCATCTACGGCGGATCGATCCTGCCCGGCTCGTTCCGCGGCAAGCCCGTGACCGTCCAGGACCTGTTCGAGGCGGTCGGCAAGGTCGCCGTCGGCGACATGAGCCTCGAGGACCTCGACGAGCTGGAGCAGGTCGCCTGCCCGTCGGCCGGCGCCTGCGGCGCGCAGTTCACCGCCAACACCATGGCGACCGTCTCCGAGGCGATCGGCCTGGCGCTGCCGTACTCGGCCGGCGCCCCGGCTCCCTACGAGATCCGCGACAAGTTCTGCGCCACCGCCGGCGAGAAGGTGATGGAGCTCCTGGAGAAGCGCATCCGCCCGCGCGACATTGTCACCCGCAAGGCGCTGGAGAACGCCGCCACGGTGGTGGCGGCCTCGGGCGGCTCGACCAACGCGGCGCTGCACCTGCCGGCGATCGCCCATGAGTGCGGCATCGAGTTCACGCTGTTCGACGTGGCCGAGATCTTCCGGCGCACGCCCTACATCGCCGACCTGAAGCCCGGCGGGCGCTACGTCGCCAAGGACATGTTCGAGGTCGGCGGCATCCCGCTGCTGATGAAGACGCTCCTCGACCACGGCTTCATGCACGGCGACTGCCTGACGGTTACCGGCCGCACCATCGCGGAGAACATGGACCGGGTGACCTGGAACCCGGACCAGGACGTGGTCTACCCGGCCAACCGCCCGATCACCCCGACCGGCGGCGTCGTCGGCCTCAAGGGCAACCTCGCCCCCGAGGGCGCGATCGTGAAGGTCGCCGGCATCCCGGCCGAGAAGCAGGTCTTCACCGGCCCGGCCCGCGTGTTCGACGGTGAGGAGGCCTGCTTCGCGGCCGTCCAGGCCCGCAGCTACCAGGAAGGCGACGTCCTCGTGATCCGCTACGAGGGTCCGCGGGGCGGCCCCGGCATGCGCGAGATGCTGTCGACCACGGCGGCCCTCTACGGCCAGGGCATGGGCGACAAGGTCGCGCTGATCACCGACGGGCGCTTCTCGGGCGCGACCCGAGGCTTCTGCGTCGGCCATGTCGGACCCGAGGCCGCCGTGGGCGGCCCGATCGGGCTGCTGCGCGACGGCGACGTGATCACCCTCGACGCGATCCAGGGCACGCTCAGCGTCGCCCTGTCGGACGCGGAGCTGGCCGAGCGGCGCAAGGCCTGGACCGCGCGGCCCAACACCGCGACCTCCGGCTACCTCTGGAAATACGCGCAGGGCGTCGGCCCGGCCCTGTACGGCGCCGTCACCCATCCGGGAGGTGCCAAGGAGACGCAGAGCTATGCGGACGTCTAGGACTGACCTCAGCCGGCGCAGGGCGCCGGCCGGGGCCGATCCCGGTCGGTTCCGGTCCGTCGGCGGCCTCGCGGTCGCGGCCTGGGCGCTCGCCCTGGTCGCGCTGCCGGTCGCGCCGTCGCGCGCCCTCGACGCCAATGTCCGCACGCCCGTGCAGGTCCCGGTCGCCGACAAGAGCTACCGCTCGGCCAAGGACGCGCTGCGCGCCGGCATGCGCGAGTACAATGCCGGCGACAAGCAGGGCGCCGCCCGCGCCCTGGAATACGCGGCCGGCCAGGGCCACGCCCTGGCGCTGTGGAAGCTCGGCCGGATGTACGCCGACGGCGACGGCGTCCCGCACGACGACCTGAAGGCGTTCGAGTTCTTCTCGCGGATCGCCGATGCCAGCACCGATGACGGGCCCGATCCGCAGAACTCGGCGGTCCTGGGCAGCGCCTTCACGGCTCTGGGCACCTACTTCCTGGAGGGGATCAAGGGCACCTACGTGCGCCCGAACCCCGAGCGCGCCTACGACATGTTCAACTACGCGGCGTCCTACTACGGGGACCCCAACGCGCAGTACAATCTCGCCCGGCTCTACCTCGACGGCACCGGCGTCGAGGCCGACCCGCGACAGGCCGCGCGCTGGTTCAACCTCGCTGCCGAGAAGGGCCACCACCCGGCGCAGGCGCTGCTCGGCGACATGCTGGTCAACGGCCTGGGCGGCATCCCGATCCAGCGGGTGCGGGGCCTGATGTGGCTCTCCCTCGCGCGGGAGGGCGCCGAGAGCCGCAAGGACGACTGGATCGTCGCGCTCTACGAGAAGAACTGGGCGGCCGCCAGCGAGGACGACCGCGCCGAGGCGCAGACGCAGCTGCAGACCGTGGGCTCGATCCGCAAGCGGCGCTGAGCGGCCTTCAGCTCTTCGCCGCGGCGATCGCCGCGGTGAAGGACGGCCGCTCCAGCGTCGCCGCCACCCAGTCGGCGAGCTTCGGCCAGCGGGCGCCGTCGACCGCGACCTTGGCCAGCCGCAGGTTGTGGAACGGTGCCGCCACGGCGATGTCGGCGATGCCGAACCGGCCGCCGACGAGGTAGGGCCCGTCGATCTGCGATTCGAGGTAGTCGAACAGCGGCGGCAGCGCCGTGTCGACGGTCCGCTGCGCCAGGGCCTCGTCACCCTCGACCTTGAACAGGCGGGGCTTGAGGAAGCGCTCGACGAACGGCACCAGCACCTGCCGGGTCAGCTCGCACTCGCCGAACTTGTCGAACCAGCGGGCCCGGGCGGCGTCCCGCGCGTCCTCGGGGATCAGCGCGGGCGCCGGATGCAGCCGCTCGAGGTAGTCCACGATGGCGCTCGAATCGGCGAGGCGATACCCGGCATCCTCCATCGCGGGGATCTTCCCCATCGGGCTCGCGGCCCGGAAACCGGGATCCGCCGCGTGGAAGCCGACCGGGCGGTGCTCGAAGGCGACGCCCTTCTCGTAGAGCGCCGCGAGCACCTTGCGCACGTAGGGCGACACGCTGCTGCCGTAGATGATCATCGTCGTTCCCCCCGATCGCGGCTCTAACCGGCCGCCAGCTCCGCCGTGACCGGCACGTGGTCCGACGGCTTGTCGAGCCCGCGCATGTGCTTCTGGACCGAGGCCGAGACCAGGCGGTCGCCGGCCTGGGGCGAGAGCAGCAGGTGGTCGATGCGGATGCCCGCATTCCGCTGCCAGCACCCGGCCTGATAGTCCCAGAAGGTGTAGAGCCCGTCGCGCGGGTCGCAGGCGCGCAGGGCGTCGGTGTAGCCCTCGGCGAGGATCGCCCGGAACGCCGCCCGGGTCGTCCCGAGGAACAGGGCGTCCGAGCGCCACGCCTCCGGATCGGCCGCGTCGGCCGCCTCCGGGATCACGTTGTAGTCGCCCGCCAGAACCACCGCGATCTCGTCCTCCAGCAGCGCCCGGGCGTGGAGCCGCAGCCGCTCCATGAACGCGAGCTTGTACGGGTATTTCGGGCTGTCCACCGGGTTGCCGTTGGGCAGATAGATCGACGCGACGCGCACCGGGCGGGTGTCCGCGCCCGAGATCAGCGCCTCGATGTAGCGAGCCTGCTCGTCGGCGGCATCGCCCGGCAGCCCGCGCCGGATCTCCGACATGGCCAGCGGCGCCCGGACCAGCAGCGCCACGCCGTTATAGGCCTTCTGGCCCAGCGTCTCGACCGCGTAGCCCGCCGCCTCGATGTCGGCGCGCGGGAAGACCTCGTCCTGGCACTTGAGTTCCTGCAGGCAGACCACGTCGGGCCGCGCCTCCTCCAGGAAGCCGAGGAGGTGCGGCAGCCGCTGCTTGATCGAGTTGACGTTCCAGGTGGTGATCCGCATCGCCTCGCTTCCGGTCGCCGCCCGGCCGTCATCCGCGCTTCGCGTCGCGCTGACAAGGCCATCCCGGCGCAAGGACGGGGAAGTAGGGTCGGCGGATGAACTGGTTCGAGCCGGTGTCGGCTTACTGCGAGCGCCGCGGTCCGGACTTCTGGGCCGAGCCCGCGAACGCGCTGTCGAACGCGGCCTTCCTGCTGGCCGCCGCCGCCGCGGCGCGGCGCGCCGCCGCGGCCGATCCGCCGGACCGGATCTGCCTCAGGCTGGCGGCCCTGATCGCCGTGGTGGGCGTCGGCTCGTTCCTGTTCCACACCCTGGCGGTCTACTGGGCGATGCTCGCGGACGGCGTCCCGATCGCGCTGTTCATCTACGCCTACCTCGCGCTGGCCCTCTCGCGGTTCCTGCGCTTGGCGCCAGTCCGGGTCGCGGCGGCGACGGGCGGCTTCGCGCTCCTCGGATTCGCGCTCACGCCGCTGCTCGACGGCCTCACCGGCCTCGATGTCGCGCGGCTCACCAACGGCTCGGTCGACTACCTGCCCGCCCTGCTGGCGCTGTTCGGCGTCGCCTGGGCGGCCGCGCGGCGGCCCGAGGAGCGCTTCGTCGGGACGGGGCGGCGGCTCGCCGGCATCGGCCTGCTCTTCCTGATCTCGCTCGCGGCGCGGACCGCGGACCGGGCGGCCTGCGCGCTGCTGCCGACCGGCACGCACCCGCTCTGGCACGTGCTGAACGCCGTCGTCCTGTACGCCCTCGTGGCGACGGCGATCCGACACCGGGAGACGGCCGGGTGACACGCCCCGCGGTCCCGGGCCAATTCCTTGCGGGCGGGGCGGATTTCTTGCAGAAGTGCGCCGCATCGGGCGCCCGGCCCATCGCGGTCGCCCGGGCACGGAAGGGGTCATGACAGTGAGCTTTCGCCTCGGGATCGCCGGACTCGGGACCGTCGGTGCGTCCGTGGTCCGGATGGTCGAGCGCCGCAGCGCCGCCTTCGCTGCGGCGGGCCTCGACATCCGCGTCACCGCGGTCTCCTCGCGCGACCGCGGCCGGGACCGCGGCCTCGACCTGTCCGACATCGCGTGGTTCGACGATCCGGTGGCGCTAGCCCGGTCGAAATCCGTGGACTGCGTGGTCGAGCTGATCGGCGGCGCCGAGGGACCGGCCAAGGCCGTGGTCGAGGCGGCGCTCGCGGCGGGCAAGCCGGTGGTGACCGCCAACAAGGCGCTCCTCGCCCGCCACGGCGCCGCCCTGGCCGCGCAGGCCGAGGCGAAGGGCGTGGCCCTCGCCTTCGAGGCGGCGGTGGCCGGCGGCATCCCGGTGATCAAGACCCTGCGCGAGGGCCTGCCGGGCAACGCGGTCTCCCGCGTCTACGGGATCCTCAACGGCACCTGCAACTACATCCTCAGCCGCATGGAGCGCGAGGGGCTGACCTTCGAGGCCTGCCTGAAGGACGCGCAGGCCCTGGGCTACGCCGAGGCGGACCCGACCTTCGACGTCGAGGGGTTCGACACCGCGCACAAGCTCGCGATCCTGACGAGCCTCGCCTTCGGGACCGCCGTCGACGCCGACGGCGTGTCGGTCGAGGGCATCTCCCGGGTGCAGCCCCTCGATCTGCGCATGGCGGACGAGCTCGGCTACCGGATCAAGCTCCTCGGCGTCGCGCAGGCGACCGAGGCCGGCATCGAGCAGCGGGTCCACCCGACCATGGTGCCGAAATCCTCGGCGATCGCGCAAGTCATGGGCGTCACGAACGCCGTGACGATCGACGCGGACGCGGTGGGCGAGCTCACGCTCATCGGTCCCGGCGCCGGCGGCGAGGCCACGGCCTCCGCGGT
Organism: Methylobacterium sp. A52T; assembly: GCF_053346095.1. NCBI lineage: Bacteria > Pseudomonadati > Pseudomonadota > Alphaproteobacteria > Hyphomicrobiales > Methylobacteriaceae > Methylobacterium > Methylobacterium sp. A52T. The sequence goes on from NZ_JBKFBI010000018.1 coordinate 24,860, forward strand.
GGTGGCCGACATCGCCGACGTGGCGCGCGGCGTGATCCGCCCGACCTTCGGCGTTCCGGCCGCGGCGATGCGCGCCAGCGAGCGCGTGGAGATGCAGCGTCACGAGGGCGGCTACTACATCCGCCTCACCGTCCACGACCGCCCGGGCGTCGCGGCCGGCGTCGCGCAGCGGATGGCCGAGCGATCCATCTCCCTGGAGAGCATCCTGCAGCGCCGCGTCGAGGGGCCGGAGGCCGATCCGCGCGGCCGCTCCGGCCGGCCCGTGCCGCTGGTGCTGATCACCTACGCGGCGACCGAGGGCAACATCCGCGACGCGCTCGACGCCATCGGCGCCGACGGGCTGCTGGCGGAGCCGCCGCAGCTGATCCGGATCGAGCGTGAATAACAGTGCATACGGTAGCGTGACCCGCCACCGCTTGATGCAGGATAGTGGGCATTAGCGAACCGGCGTATACGCTGCGCGGCCGTCATCCGACGGTATCCATCCGGGATCCGACCCCAAGATCGGACCCGGCCAGAGGCAGGAAACCATGGAAGAGGCCCCCAAGCCGGCATCGCGCGGCGTCCCGCGCACGCTCGCCCTCGAACTGGCCCGCGTGACGGAGCGTGCCGCCATCGCCGCCGCCCGATTGCGCGGCCAGGGCGACGAGAAGGCGGCCGACCAGGCGGCGGTCGACGCGATGCGCGACGAACTCAACGGCCTGCCGATCCGCGGCACCGTGGTGATCGGGGAGGGGGAGCGCGATCAGGCGCCGATGCTGTTCATCGGCGAGCAGCTCGGTCTCGGGGAAGGGCCCGAGGTCGACATCGCGGTCGATCCGCTGGAGGGCACGACCCTCTGTGCCAAGGACATGCCCGGCGCCATCGCCGTCATGGCGATGGCCGAGCGCGGCTCGCTCCTCGCCGCGCCCGACGTCTACATGCAGAAGATCGCCATCGGGCCCGGCTACCCGCCCGACCTCGTCGATCTCGACGCCAGCCCGACCGACAACATCGTGGCGCTGGCCCGGGCCAAGGGCGTCGACCCGAAGCAGATCACCGCGCTGATCCTCGACCGGCCGCGCCACGCGGCGCTCGTGGCCGAGGTGCGGGCGGCCGGCGCGGCGGTGCGCCTGATCTCGGACGGCGACATCGCCGGGATCATCTTCACGGCGAGCCCCGAGGAGACGGGCATCGACCTCTATCTCGGCACCGGCGCGGCGCCCGAGGGCGTACTGGCGGCCGCCGCGATGCGCTGCATCGGCGGCCAGATGCAGGGACGCCTGATCCTCGACACCCCGGACCGGCGGCGCCGGGCCGCCGAGATGGGCATCGCGAATCTGGACCGGAAATACGACCTGACCGATCTCGCGAGCGGCGACGTCATCGTGGCCGCCACGGGCATCACCGACGGCGCCCTCCTGCGCGGCGTGCGCTTCCGGCCGGACAAGATCCAGACCGAGACTCTGGTCTACCGGTCCGAGGCCGGCACGGTGCGCCGGATCCTCGGCGAGCACCGGCGCGGGCTGACCTGAACCGGTTGGCCGCCGGTCCCGGACCGGCGGCGCACGGGCGGGGGGCTTAGCCCGGCCTCAGTTCAGCACCACCACCTTGCTGCCGACGCCGACCCGGCTGAACAGGTCGATCGCGTCCTGATTGATCATCCGGATGCAGCCCGACGACACGCTCTTGCCGATGGAGAAGGGCTCGAGGGTTCCGTGGATGCGGAACAGCGTGTCCTTGTTGCCCTGCCAGAGGTACATGGCGCGGGCGCCGAGCGGATTGCGCAGACCGCCGGCGACGCCGAGGCCGCTCTGCAGCTTGTCGACCTCGCTGGCGAGCTTCGGGCTGCGGGCGATCATCTCCTTCGGCGGGTACCAGTCCGGCCACGCCTGCTTGGAATTCACCGTCGCGGTGCCCGACCACGAGAAGCCCTGCTTGCCGACGCCGACGCCGTAGCGGCGGGCCCGGCCGTTCGCCTCGACCAGGGTGAGTTGGTGGGCCCGCGGGTCGACGATGATCGTCCCCGGCTCGTAGGGACCGTGATAGGCGATCTCCTGACGGAGGAACGCGGGGTTCATCTTCTTGTAATTGAACGCCTGGACCGGGAACACGTCGTCCGTGATCGGGCCGTAGATCTTGGCGTAGTCGATCGGCTCGTTGTCGGGCGCGCGGAGCACGGCCTTGGCCTTGGCGGCCTCCAGCGGCGAGAGCCCCTCGGCCGGAGGCGCGCTGCCCGGGCGCGCCGGGACCGTCGGGTCCGTGTCCAGGTTGGCGGCCGGCGGCGGCGCGACCGGGGCCTGCGCGGCGGGCGGCGGGGGTGCCGGGCGCACGAAGTCGGTGCGGCCGGTATAGGGCAGGTAGCGGCCGCCGCGACGCACGTAGAGCGCGCCGTTCTGATCCTGGTAGAGCTGATTGTCGTCGCCGAACCCGTCGATCCCGGCATCGCCTACGGGGCCGCGGCCCTGGGCGTGCGCGGCGGAGGCGAGGGCGAGGACCGTGAAGCCGGCCAGGAGAAGGCGACGGATCGGGGCGGACATGGTTCGAATTCCTCGGGAGGCGTCGCCGGGGCTTGCCGCGACGCGCAGGCGAGCGGGCCGGCACGAAGTCGCGGCACAGCTCATCCCGGGGCTTAGCAAAGGTCGCGCTTTACCGCCAAGTTGCCGACGGTCATCAAAGGCAACTTACAGGGTCTTCCGGATCGTTTCTCGCCGCGTGTGTTGCCCTCGTGCAGCAACGATTTCGGCTGCGCCGCTCACCGATCCGTGAGGGCGCCGGGCGAGCGCCCGTTTACTCGGCACGCCTGCCTCGCCGAGCGGCAGCGACTCGGCGGTAGCGACTTGCGGAACGCGGTTCGGCGGCGGCGCCGCGACGGCCGAGCGATCCGATCGGCGGGATTCTGCCCGGGGTGGCACGCTTGCTGCATTGCCCGGTGAGCCGCGCCTGCTGCGGCGGCGGAGCAACGACGCTCCAAACAGCGGACGGTGTGAGTCCGGATCCCCGGCATGAGCGACCGCACGGCGGTTCGCCCACTTTCGACGAGCACCAGCTATGGCCAGCTTCAAAACGGTGATGAAGTCGGGTCACCCCCCGACGCTGTTCGCGGCATTTCTCTACTTCGATTTCTGCTTCGCCATCTGGGTCCTGAACGGCGCCATGGGTCCGTTCATCACCGAGACCTACAAGCTGACGCCGGCCCAGACCGGCTTCATGATCTCGCTGCCGATCCTCGCCGGTGCGCTGATGCGTTTCCCGCTCGGCGTCCTGGCCCAGTATATCGGCCGCAAGAACGCCGCGATCACCGAGATGGTCGTGATCATGCTGGCGATGGCCTACGGCTATCTGTTCGTCTCCTCCTACAACGACGTGCTCGCTATGGGCGTGCTGCTCGGCATCGCCGGCGCGTCCTTCGGCGTCGCGCTCTCCCTCGGCTCCGGCTGGTTCCCGCCGGAACACAAGGGGCTGGCGATGGGCATCGCGGGCGCCGGCAATTCCGGCACCGTGCTGGCCGTGCTGTTCGCCCCGCCGCTGGCCCAGGCCTACGGCTGGCAGACCACCTACGCCTTCGCGGGCCTCGTCATGCTGCTGCCGCTGGCGGTCATGATCGTGCTCGCCAAGGAGCCGCCGGATTGCGAGCACCAGTCCTTCAAGGAGCACGTCTCCTGCCTGTTCACGAAGGACGGCTGGGCGTTCTCGCTGATCTACGTGATCACCTTCGGCGGCTTCATCGGCCTGTCGAACTTCCTGCCGACCTTCTTCTACGAGCAGTTCGCGGTGACGAAGGTCGAGGCCGGGCGGCTGACGATGCTGGCGGCCTTCATGGGGTCCGGCATCCGGATCGTCGGCGGCTACTTCGCCGACCGGATGGGCGGCATCGCGGTGCTGTCGGTGGTGCTGCTGGCGGCGATCGCGACCCTGCTCTCGCTGACCGCGACCCCGTCGCTGGCGCTCACGACGCTCCTGTTCATGCTGTGCTTCGCCGCGCTCGGCGCCGGCAACGGCGCGCTGTTCCAGCTCGTCCCGCTGCGCTGGCCCACCAACACGGCGGTGGCCGGCTCGATGATCGGCGAGATCGGCGCGCTCGGCGGAGCGATCCTGCCGAACGTCATGGGCCTGTCGAAGCAGTATACCGGCTCGTTCTCGCTGGGCTTCGTCGGCTACGCCGTCTTCACCGCGATCGTGCTCGGCTGCCTCGCCCTCTGGCAGCGCAAGTGGGTCGGGAGCTGGGTCGGGCCGCGCGGCAAGGCGATCGGCACGCCGGCCGAGGCCGAGCAGGGTCAGCTCCGGCCCGCGACGGCCTGACCGGCGCCGCGGCGCCTCTCAACGACCGACACGAGACGGGGGCCCGGGCGGCCCCCGTTTTCAGTTGCACCCCGTGGAATGAATTCACGTGCCGGATGCACGTCGGCGGTTGCCTTCCGCCGCGCGACGCGTTTGAATAATGCATAACGAAAGAGCGCCCGGACCGAGAGCCGAGGCGCCCGGCGACCGCGCGAGGCGGCGCCCTCACGGGAGGAACGGTCGATGTCGAAGCGCTTCAGCGCCACGAACGGCGTGCTCGGCCTGCTCTGTCTGATGTACTTCATCACGTACCTGGACCGGGTGAACATCGCCACGGCCGGTGCGGAGATCATGCGCGATTTCGGCATGTCGAAGACCGATTTCGGTCTGATCCTGTCGGCGTTCGCGTACCCCTACGCGATCTTCCAGGTGATCGGCGGCTCGGTCGGCGACAAGTTCGGCGCCCGGCGCACGCTGCTCGCCTGCGGGGTGATCTGGGCCTCGGCGACCATCCTGACCGGCATGGTCGGCGGCCTCGTCAGCCTCTTCCTGGCGCGCGTCCTGCTCGGCTTCGGCGAGGGCGCGACCTTCCCGACCGCCACCCGCGCCATGCAGAACTGGACGGCGCCCGGCCGGCGCGGCTTCGCGCAGGGCATCACCCACGCCTTCGCGCGGCTCGGCAACGCGGTGGCGCCGCCGATCGTGGCGTTCCTGATCTACCATTTCGGCTGGCGGACCAGCTTCGTCATTCTCGGCGCCGTGAGCTTCGTCTGGGTCGCGATCTGGTGGCTGTACTTCCGCGACGACCCGTCCGAGCATCCGGCGATCACCGAGGCCGAGCTGGCGACGCTGCCGCCGCCCCGCCAGGTCGGCGCGAAGCAGAGCGTGCCGTGGGGCGCCCTGACGCGCCGGATGCTGCCGGTCACCGTCACGTATTTCTGCTACGGCTGGACCCTGTGGCTGTTCCTCGGCTGGCTGCCGAGCTTCTTCAAGGAGAACTACAGCCTCGACCTGAAGAACTCGGCCCTGTTCGCCTCGGGCGTGTTCTTCGCCGGCGTCGTCGGCGACACGGTCGGCGGCATGCTCAGCGACTCGATCCTGCACCGCACCGGCAAGGTGAAGCTCGCGCGCCTGTCGGTGATCGTCATCGGTTTCCTCGGGGCGGCCGCGAGCCTCGCGGGCGTGTTCATGACCCGGGACCTGACCCTCGTGGCGCTGCTCCTGTCCTCGGGCTTCTTCTTCGCCGAACTGGTGATCGGCCCGATCTGGTCCGTGCCGATGGACATCGCGCCGAAATACGCCGGCACCGCCAGCGGGCTGATGAACACCGGCTCGGCGGTGGCGGCGATCGTCTCGCCGATCGTCTTCGGCGTCATCGTCGACCTGACCGGGAGCTGGACGCTGCCCTTCGTCGGCTCGATCGGCCTGTGCCTGCTCGGCGCCGCGCTGGCCTTCACCATGCACCCCGAGCGGGAGTTCGTGGATCCCGTCACGCCGTCGGTCGGCCCCGCGGCCACCGTCCCGGCCGGGGAGTAGCGCGCGATGGCGGAGACGATGAAGCGGTCGGGTCCCCTCGCCGGGATGCGGGTGATCGAGCTCGCCCACATCATGGCCGGGCCGGTCTGCGGGCTGATGCTCGCCGACATGGGCGCGGAGGTGATCAAGGTCGAGAAGATGGAGGGCGACGACACCCGTCGCACCGTCCCGCCCGCCCTCGAGGGCGAGAGCGCCGCCTACATGATGATGAACCGCGGCAAGCGCGGCATCAGCCTCGACCTGAAGGATCCGGACGGCGTCGCGGTCCTGCGCCGCCTGCTCGAGGGCGCGGACGCCCTGATCGAGAACTACCGCGGCGGCACGATGGAGCGCCTCGGGATCGGGTACGACACCCTCAAGGTCGAGTTCCCGGAGCTGGTCTACTGCTCGCTCTCCGGCTTCGGCCGCACCGGTCCCTACGCCGACCGGGCCGGGTTCGACCTCGTGGCGCAGGGCATGAGCGGCCTCATGTCGGTGACCGGGGAGGGGCCGGGGCGGCCGCCGATGAAGTGCGGGCCGCCGGTCACCGACATCACCGCCGGCATCCTGGCCGCCATGGGCATCCTCGCCGCCTACGCGAACCGGCTCCGGACGGGCCGGGGCCAGGCGGTCGATACGTCGCTGTTCGAGGCCGGCATCACCCACACCTACTGGCAGTCGGCCATCGCCATGGCGACCGGGATCGCGCCCGGCCCGATGGGCTCGGCCCATCCGCTGAACGCGCCCTACGAGGCCTTCGAGACTGCCGACGGCTGGATCACGATCGGCGCGGCCAACCAGACCAATTGGCTGCGCCTGCTCAAGGCCATCGGCGCCGACGACCTCGCCGAGGATCCGCGCTTCGCGCTCAACCGCGACCGGATGGCCAACCGGCACGCGCTCGCCGCGACCCTCGCGCCGGTCTTCCGGGCCCACAGCTCGGCCGAGTGGCTCGCGCGGCTCGAGGCCGGCGGCGTCCCGGCCGGGCCGGTCCTCGACGTGAACGCGATGCACCGGGACCCGCAGACCCTCGCCCGCGAGATGGTGGTCGAGGTCGATCACCCGCGGGTCGGCCGCATGAAGACGCTCGGCCTACCGGTGAAGTTCTCCGAGACGCCGGGGCGCGTGCACGGGCCGGCCCCGTTGCTCGGCGAGCATTCCCGCGCGATCCTGGCGGAGGCCGGCTACGCGCCGGCCGAGATCGACGCGCTGATCGCGCGGGGCGTGGTCCGCGAGACCGCGGCCTGACGCCGCCACCCGGAGACGCCGCGCATGACTGCCAAGCCCGCGACCGACGAGCTGCTGTTCACCATCGACGAGGCCGGCATCGCCCGCATCGTCCTGAACCGTCCGCAGGCCCGCAACGCGATGACCTTCGCGATGTACCAGGGCCTGATCACCTGCTGCGAGGCGATCGCCGCGAACCCGGCCGTCAAGGCGCTGATCATCACCGGCGCGGGCGACAAGGCCTTCGCGGCCGGGACCGACATCGCCCAGTTCCGCGACTTCAACACTGCCGAGGACGCGCTGGGCTACGAGCGGTTCATGGACAAGGTGCTGGGCTCCCTGGAGCGGCTGCGGGTGCCGACCATCGCGGCGATCGCCGGGGCCTGCACCGGCGGCGGCGCGGCCATCGCGGCGGCCTGCGACCTGCGCATCGCCACGCGCGACGCGCGCTTCGGCTTCCCGATCGCCCGCACCCTCGGCAATTGCCTGAGCCAGGGCAACCTCAAGCGGCTCTCCGGCCTGATCGGCCCGGCGCGGGTCAAGGACATCATCTTCACCGCCCGCCTCGTCGGCGCCGAGGAGGCGCTCGCCATCGGCCTCGTGGGCGAGGTGGTCGACGATCGGATCGCGCTCACGGAGCGGGTCGACACGCTGGCGCAGCTCCTCGCCAACCACGCGCCGCTGACCATGCAGGCGACCAAGGAGGGGCTGCGGCGGCTCGCCGAGGAGGAGGCCGGCGCCGAGGGAGCGCCGCATCCCGGCGATGACCTGATCCTCATGTGCTACATGAGCCAGGATTTCCGCGAGGGCATGGAGGCCTTCCTCGGCAAGCGCCCGCCCAACTGGACCGGGCGCTAGAGCCGCACCGGAGGGTGCTGCGACGGTCCGGAGGGAAGGCGTCTTCGGTGTCGAGACAGCGGCGCCATGCCCCCTCTCCCGTGCGGGAGAGGGTCGGGGTGCGGGACGAGACCGTTCAGGATCAAGCGCGCGATCCTGCGTCGACGGCGCGCGCCTCGTCCGGACAGACCTGATCCCTCACCCTGTCCCTTTCCCGCACGGGAGAGGGGACCCGCGCCGCGTGCGGAGCGGGAACGGCGCTGACCGCGCCGCTCAGCCCGGCAGCGCGCAGACATCGACCCAGGCGGCGCCGGTCAGCTCGGCCATCCGCGCCGGCGCGATCCGCACCGAGCTGTGGGTGCTGCCGGCGGCCGGCACCACCTCGTCGAACGCCCGTAGGGAGACGTCGCAGTAGGCCGGCAGCGGCGTCAGCAGGCCGAAGGGGCAGACGCCGCCCACCGGATGGCCGGTGAGCGCCTCGACCTCGCCGAGGTCGAGCATCCGCACCTTGCCGCCGAAGGCGGCCTTGGCCTTCCGGTTGTCGAGCCGCGCGTCGCCGCGCGTCACCACCAGGGCGACCTGATCGCCGACCCGGATCGAGAGCGTCTTGGCGATCTGGGCCGGGGCGACGCCGTGGCCCTCCGCCGCCTCGGCAACGGTCGCGGTGCTGGTCTCCAGCACGATGACCGCGATGTCGGGCGCCTTCTCGGCGAAGAAGGCGCGCACGGAGGCGAGGCTCATGGTTCGGTCCGAAGCTCGGGATCGGGGCGGGGCGGCGCGCGCGCTGCCATAGGCGGCTCCGGTCGCGCCGGCCAGCGCGCCGACGCGGGCCGCCGCCGCGCGGGACGCGGCGCTCGCGCGACCGCCTCCCCACGCGCGACAGGCCCCTCTCCGGGCGGAGAGGGGCCTGCCTCGCACGGGCCGGGTGGATCGAGCTACCGCGTCGTCGTGAGCAGCAGGTCCGGCAACCACATCGCGATGCCCGGCACGAGGCACAGGATCAGGATCGCCACCGCCATCAGGATCACGAAAGGCAGGGTGCCCCAGATGATGTCCGAGAGCGGGATGTCCGGGGCGATGTTCTTGATGACGAAGATGTTGAGGCCCACCGGCGGGTGGATCAGGCCCATCTCCATGGTGATGGTCATCACCACGCCGAACCAGACGAGGTCGAACCCGGCGGCCTTGAGCGGCGGCAGGATGATCGGCGCCGTCATCAGGATGATCGAGACCGGCGGCAAGAAGAAGCCGAGCGCGATCACCAGCGCCAGGATGGTCACCAGCAGCACCCAGGGCGATAGCTGCATCGCGACGATCGCGGCGGCGGCGGACTGCGAGATGTGCAGGTAGCTCATCACGTAGGCGTAGAGCAGCGACATGCCGATGATGAGCATCAGCATGGTCGATTCCCGCAGCGTCGCCGTCAGGATCGGCGTGACGTCGCGGAACCGCCAGACGCCGTAGATCGCGGCGATCAGCGCCAGGGCCATCAGCCCGCCGAGGCCCGCGGTCTCGGACGGCGTGGCGTAGCCGCCGTAGAGCGCCACCATCACGCCGGTGAGCAGGACCACGAAGGGCAGGACCCGCGGCAGCGTCGAGAAGCGCTGCGCCATGCTGTACTGCTCGTCCGCCAGGATCGGCGAGGCCGGCCCGCCGCGCTCCAGGGCCACCTTCGCGGCGGCGTATTCCGAGCGGAAGCGCACCATCGACCACGCGGCGAACAGGCCCACGAGCAGGAGTCCCGGCCCGATGCCCGCGAGGAACAGCCGCCCGAGCGACTGCTCGGCCGCCACAGCGTACAGGATCATGGTGATCGAGGGCGGCAGCAGGATGCCGAGCGTGCCGCCCGCTGCGATGATCCCGGCCGCGAAGCCCGGCGAGTAGCCGCGCTTGCGCATCTCCGGGATGCCGGCGGAGCCGATCGCCGAGCAGGTGGCCGGGCTGGAGCCCGCCATGGCGGCGAACAGCGCGCAGGCGAAGACGTTGGCGATGCCCAGGCCGCCCGGGATGCGGTGCATCCAGGCGTGCATGGCCGTGTAGAGATCCTGGCCGGCCTTGGACCGCCCGATGGCCGCGCCCTTCAGGATGAAGAGCGGGATCGACAGCAGCGTGATGGAGGCCATCTCCTCGTAGACGTTCTGCGCCACCGTATCGAGGGAGGCGCCGGGCATGAACGCCACCATGAAGGCGAGCGCCACGAAGCCCAGCGCGAAGGCGATGGGGATGCCCGAGAGCATCGCCCCGAGGGTCGCGCCCGCGTACAGGAAGCCGATCGCGGCCGTGCTCATCGTTCAACCTTCGCGGAAACGGTCTGACCCATCGGGTCCGGTCCCCGGGGCGCGACCTCGGCCGCCCCGTGCATGTCGCGATTGACGTCGGCCCCGAGCCCGATCTTGGGCTGCGCCCAGCCGGCGGCCCGGGGCCCGTAGGCGAGGGCCTCGGCGATCTGGAGGACGAACTGGACGCACAGCAGGCTCATGCCGACCGACATCAGGGTGTAGGGGATCCAGAGGGGCGGCCCCCAGGTCGATTGCGAGACCTGCCCGTCGACCCACGCCTCGTGATCGAGGGACCAGCTCTTCCAGGCGAAGAACAGGCAGAAGGCGAGGCTGACGACGTCGGCCAGCAGGAGCCGGACCCGGTTGGCGGCGGGCGGGAGGAGGCCGGTCAGGGCCTCGATCGCGACGTGCCCGCGCTTGGCCTGCACGCCGGCCGCCGACAGGAAGGTGGCCCCGATGATGAGGAACACCGCCATCTCGTCCTGCCACTCCGTCGGCTCCTTCAGGAGGTAGCGGACGACGACGCTGTGGGTCAGGACGAGGCAGGCGGCCACGAGGCAGAGGCCGCCGATAGCGAGGATCAGCGAGTTCAGGAGGCGCATGCCCCGGTCGAAGGCGCCGAGGAGGCCTGGCACGCGGGGCTCGTCGGCCCCGCGCGCCTCCGGGGCGGCCGTGGCCGCGTCGAAGCCGTGGCTCACGCGACCTGCTCCGCGAGCTTCAGCAGTTCCGCGCAGTTCGCGTTCTTGGCGGCGTAATCCTTCCAGGCCGTGCTGCGGGCGAGATCACGCCACTGGCCGAGGGACTTCTCGTCGACCTGGACGACCTTGGCGCCAGCCTTCGCGAAGATCTCCTCGACGCGGGTGTCGTCCTCCTTCGCGCCGGCCTGGCCGAAGGCCTCGAGCTCCGTCCCGACCGCCATGATCAGGTCCTGCTGCTCCTTCGGCAGGCCCGAGAACACGATCTTGGACATCATGATCGGCTCGAGCATGAACCAGTAGGAGCGCTCGCGCCCCGAGGTCAGCGCCTTGGACAGCTCCTCCAGGCGGAAGGAGATCAGGCTGGTGGAGGAGGTGATCACCGCGTCGCAGGCGCCGGTCTGCATCGCCGCGTAGGATTCGTTCGACGGGATCGAGAGGGTGGCCGCGCCGGCCTCCTTCATCATCATGTCCATCTCGCGCGAGCCGCCGCGCACCTTCATCCCCTTGGCGTCGGCCGGCGCCACGAGGGCACGCTCCCGGCTCGCGACGCCGCCGGCCTGCCAGACCCAGGAGACCAGGATGATCCCCTTCGCGTCCAGGATCTCGGTGAGCTTGCGGCCGACCGGGGCCGCCTTCCACGCCACGGCCTGCGCGTAGGACGTCACCAGGGCGGGCATCAGGCCGATATTGAGTTCCGGAATCTCGCCGCCCGCGTAGGGGCTCGGGTAGAGCGACATGTCGAGCGCGCCCTTGCGCATGGCGCCGAACTGGGCGTTCGTCTTCATCAGCGAGGAGCCCGGGTAGACCTGGACGTCCAGGGCGCCCTTCGAGCGCTCGCCGACCATCTTGGCGAACTTCCGGCACATGCGGTCGCGGAAATCGCCCTCGTCGATCGTGCCGCCAGGGAACTGGTGGGACAGCTTCAGCGTCGTGGCCGCCTGCGCGCTGTTCAGGCCGAACCGCAGGATGGCCGGTGCCGCGAGCGTGGCCGCGATCAGCGATCGACGAGTTGGCGTCATGGAGCTCTCCCGCACCGCAAACAACGCGGCTTTGTTTTGTGCGCTGCAATAGTGCGGCGCCTCGTTGTATGCATGGAAAACCGGCTTGTATATTTTGTCAATGCTCCAGCATAATGTTCGCGCGCGTCGAACATCCGCCGGCCTCAAGGGCGGGGCGGCGCGCGACCCGTTCATCGGGGGAGGGAACGGCAGCATGAGCCACGCGCAGCGGCTGCGGCAGCGTATCGAGGATGAGATCGTCTCCGGCGAGCTCGCCCTGGGATCGCGGCTCGACGAGAACCAGCTCGCGGCCCGCTTCGGGGTCTCGCGCACGCCCATCCGGGAGGCGCTGCTGCAGCTCGCCGTCACCGGGCTGGTGCAGACGAAGCCCCGGCGCGGGGCGATCGTCAGCGCGCCCGAGCCGCACCTGCTGCTCGCCATGTTCGAGACGATGGCGGAGATCGAGGCGGCCTGCGGCCGTCTGGCGGCGCGCCGCCTCGTCCCCGAGGACGCCGCCGCGCTGCGCGCCGCGCTGGAGGGCTGCCGCGCCGCCCTGACCACCGAGGACACCGAGGCCTACTACGCCGAGAACTACGTGTTCCACACGGTGGTGTACCGGGCGAGCCGGAACGCCTTCCTGGCGGAGCAGGCGCTGTCGCTCCATCGCCGCCTGGCCCCGTACCGCCGGTTGCAGCTGCGCGTGCGCCAGCGCCTGCCGCAATCGCTGGCCGAGCACGAGGCGATCGTCGCCGCGATCATCGCGGGTGACGAGGCCGGCGCCGCGGAGGCCCTCCGGGGCCACGTGATCGTCCAGGGCGACCGCTTCACCGATCTGGTGGCCGGCCTGCGGGCGCCGAGCGCCGCCTGAGCGGCGGGGCGGCGCGCCGCCCGCGATAATTGTGTGGGCGGCCTGTCCGGATCCGGGCGCGGCCCGGGATCGTCCCTTCATCGCGCCCTAACCCTGCCGGCAGGTCGGACTGCGTAGGTGTTCCGCCTGACTCGACCATAAGTTGCAGTCCCGGCATTGTCGATCCGGAGCCGGGGACCGATCATGCTGAAGGACGTCGTCAGGAGCGCGGGTCGTCGCGCGGGGGTGGATATCTTCCGGGCCAGCCGGGAAGCCTTCCGCTGGAGCCACACGGTCCACGATTACTACCCCGTCGTGCCGTCCGCGCGCTGGTCGCCGGGCCGGGCGCCGCACGGCCAGCTCAAGGCGGTGCTCGCCCGGTCGCACGCGGCCTGCGACAGCTTCCTCACGGAACTCGAGGCGCGGGCGGACCTGCTGCACAGCGTCCCGCACGACGCGCCCGTGACCGACGGGGCGACGCCCCACTGGAACAACACGTGGTTCACCGCCCTCGACGGTGCCGCGCTGATGACGATGCTGGCCTGGAAGCGCCCGTCTCGGTTCTTCGAGATCGGCTCGGGCTGCTCGACCTGCTTCGCGCGGCACGCGATCGACACCCTGAACCTTCCGACGCGGATCACCTCGATCGATCCGATGCCCCGCCGCGAGATCGACGCGCTCTGCGACTGGACCGTGCGCAGCCCGCTCGAATCCTGCGATCTGAAGATCTTCGAGGAGTTGAGGGCGGGCGACATCCTCTTCTTCGACGGTTCGCACCGCTCCTTCGCGAACTCGGATGTGACGGTGTTCTTCTTCGAGGTGATGCCGCGCCTCGCGCCGGGGGTGATCGTGCAGATCCACGACATCTTCATCCCGGACGACTACCCGTCCGCGTGGAACTGCCGATTGTACAACGAGCAGTACCTTCTGGCGGCGATGCTGCTGTGCGGCGCGCCGCCGTTCCGGGTGACCGTGCCGGTGATGTATATCTGCCAGGACCCGGCGATGAGCGCCCGGGTCAAGGCTGTCTTCGCCGCCCGCGGCACCGGCCCCGACATCCCGTTCCTCTACGCGAACGATTCCCGCACGCCGGGTGCGTCGTTCTGGTTCGAGATGACCGGGACGCCCGGCTGATCGCGGGCGCGGTCTATCGCGGCCGAGGCGCTCAGGCGGTCTCGGCCGCACCGTAATTGGCGGCGATCACCGACTTCTTCCCGCGGATGTGCTCGCGCATCAGGACGGCCAGCGCCGCGCCGTCCCGGGCGCGCAGCAGCGCGATCATGCGCTCGTGCTCGGAGACGGCGCGGGCCCACTGATCGGGGGTCTGGTGGGCGGAGTAGCGCGAGCGCTGGATCCGGCCGGACAGGCTCTCGTAGATGTTGGCGAGGATCGTGTTGCGGCTCGCCGCCATGATCCCCTCGTGGATGCGCCGATTGTGGCTGAAGTAGCCGGCCTCGTCGCCCGACTTCCAGGCCTCGACCATCGCGTCGTGGTCGACCACCAGGGCGTCGATGTCGGCGTCGGTGATCGTGCGGCAGGCGAGGTCGCCGGCCGTCGCCTCGAGGCCGGCGATCACCTCCATCATCTCCTCGAGTTCGCCGTCCGAGATGCTGGCGACGCGCGCCCCGCGATTCGGTAGCAGCTCGAGCAGCCCCTCCGTCGCCAGGATCTTGATCGCCTCGCGGAGCGGGGTCCGCGAGATCCCGAAGCGCTCGGTCAGCTCGCTCTCGTTGATCCGCGCCTTCGGCTCCATCTCGCCGGACCGGATCAGTTCGCGCATGCGCTCGGCGACCTCGTCGTGGAGGTAGCGGCGGCTGATGCCGATCCCGGGCTCGATTTTATTCATGGTCCCCCGACACACGCCAGGTCAGTGCGACCTGTGGTCCATGTGTAGGTGCCCGGCAATGGAGTGTCGAGGTACGAGGGCCCGATCCAGCACGCGGGCCACATGTTCCGCCCGGAGACCCAGCCCGTCGTGGATCTGGTGACGGCAGCTCGTCCCGTCGGCCACCACGAGGTCGTCGAGCCCGGCGGCGCGCAGCGCCGGGAACAGCGACAGCTCGGCCATGGCGAAGGACGTCTCGATCGATTCCGGCCGGTAGCCGAAGGCGCCCGCCATCCCGCAGCAGCTCGATTCGATGACCCGCAGGTCGAGCCCCGGCACCGCCCGGAGCACGGTCTCGACCGAGCCCATGATGCCGAAGGATTTCTGGTGACAATGCCCGTGCAGGTGCGCGACCCGGCCGCCCTGGTCGGCGAGGGGCAGCGCGATCCGACCCGCCGACAGGTCGGCCGCCAGCAATTCCTCGAACAGGAAGGATTGCTTGGCGAGCAGCGCGGCCTCTTCGCCGGGCAGGAGCGCAGCGAACTCGTCCCGGAAGGTGAGCAGGCAGGACGGCTCCAGGCCGACGACCCGTGCCCCGGCGCGCAGGAAGGGCAGGAGCGCGTCGAGGGTGCGGCGCGCCTCCCGGCGCGCCCGGTCGGTCTGGCCGGCGGAGAGCCAGGTCCGGCCGCAGCAGAGGGGCCGCCGGCCGCGCGACGGGTAGACCCGGTGCAGCCGGTAGCCGGCGGCCTGCAGGACGCGCTCGGCCGCCTCGAGATTCTCCCGCTCGAAGGCCCGGTTGAAGGTGTCGCCGAAGAGGATCACGTCGCGGAAATCGCCCGCGACGTCCTGCGCGTGGGCGGGCTCGCCCTGCTCGCTCCAGGGCCGGCGCCAGCGCGGCAGCGAGCGCCGGGCCGAGAGGCCGGCGACGCGCTCCGAGAGGGCGGCGAGGGCCGGGTACCGGTCCCGCAGGTTGAGGAGCGGCGCCAGCTTCGCCGCAGCCCCGGCGTAGAGCGGCATCGTCGCGATCAGGCGCTCCCGCAGGGGCAGCCCGTGGCGGGCGTGGTAATGGTGCAGGAACTCGATCTTCATCTTGGCCATGTCCACGCCGGTCGGGCACTCGCGGCGGCAGGCCTTGCAGGACACGCAGAGATCGAGGGTGCGCTTCATCTCCGGGCTGGTGAAGGCGTCCTTGCCGAGCTGGCCCGAGATCGCGAGCCGCAGGGAATTCGCCCGGCCGCGGGTCAGGTGCTGCTCCTCCCGGGTCGCCCGGTAGGAGGGGCACATGGCGCCGCCGACGAGCTTTCGACAGGTGCCGTTGTTGTTGCACATCTCGACGGCGGAGCCGAAGCCGCCCCAGTCCGACCAGTCGAGGGCGGTCTTCATCGGCGCCGACACGGCGTAGTCCGGCATGAAGCGGAACAGGCCGCGATCGTCGAACTTCGGCGCCCGCACGATCTTGCCGGGGTTGAGCCGGTTATCCGGGTCGAACGCGTCCTTCACCGTCTCGAAGGCGCGGGTGAGCGTCGCGCCGAACAGCGGCTCGACGAATTCCGAGCGCGAGAGGCCGTCGCCGTGCTCGCCGGAATACGAGCCCTTGTAGCGGCGCACCAGCTCGGAGGTCTCCTCCGCGATCGCCCGCATCCGCCGGACATCGCCGGCCTCCTTCATGTCGAGGATCGGGCGGACATGCAGGCACCCGACCGAGGCGTGGGCGTACCACGTGCCGCGGGTGCCGTGCTTGGTGAAAACCTCCGTCACGGCGTCGGTGTAGTCGGCGAGGTGCTCCAGCGGGACGGCGCAATCCTCGATGAAGGAGACCGGCTTCGCGTCGCCCTTCATCGACATCATGATGTTGAGGCAGGCCTCGCGCACCTCCCAGACCGATTTCTGGCGCGCGGGCTCGACGACCTCCACGACGGCGTCCGGGAAGCCGTGATCGGCCATGCAGGCGTCGAGGCGCTTCAGGTCGCGCCGGAGCGACGCGAGGTCGTCGCCGGCGAACTCCGTCAGCAGAAGGCAGTTCGGCTTGCCCTTGGTGATGTCGGCGAGCGTCGTGCGGAACAGCGGGATGTCGGCGCCGAGCACGAGGACGTTGTTGTCGACGAGTTCGACCGCCACCGGGTCCAGGCCGACGATGTGCTGCGTCGTCTCCATGGCGGCCCGGAAGGACGGGAAGTGGCACACGCCCATCACGCGGTGCGTCGGCAGGCGCGAGAGCTTCAGCGTCACCGCGGTGGTCGCGGCCAGCGTGCCCTCGGACCCGACGAGCAGGTGCGCGAGGTTCGGCTGCGCCTCGATCAGCGCGTCGAGATTGTAGCCGCCGACGCGCCGCTGGACCTTCGGGTAGCGCGCCGCGATCTCGGCGCGGTGATCCTCGGCGAGGCCGCGCATCCGCGCAGCGAGCGCCGCGGCCCGATCCGACCCGTTCACGCCCGAATGCGCGTTTCCGGTCAGGCCGAAGCCGAAGGCCTCGCCGTCGTGGAGCAGCGCCTGGATCGCGAGGACGTTGTCGCTCATCTTGCCGTACCGCAGGGAGCGGGCCCCGCAGGAATTGTTGCCCGCCATGCCGCCGATGGTGCAGCGGGTCGCCGTCGAGGGCTCGACCGGGAAGAACCAGCCGTCGGCCTTCACCCGGGTGTTCAGGCGCTCCAGCACCATGCCGGGCTCGACCGTGATCGTGCCGGCCTCCGCGTCGTAGGCCAGGACGCCGTTGAAGTACCGCGAGCAGTCGACCACGAGGCCGGACCCGATCGGCTGGCCGTTCTGCGAGGTGCCGCCGCCGCGCAGGATCACCGGGGCGCCGTGCTCGGCAGCGATGCGCAGGGTGGCGGCGATGTCGGCGGCGGAGCGCGGTAGCACCACGCCGGCGGGCATGATCTGGTAGATCGACGCGTCGGTGCTGTAGCGCCCGCGCGTGAAGGCGTCGAAGCGCGCCTCACCCTGGAGCTGCTCCGCCAGCCGGCGCGGCAAACCGGCCTCGAGGCGCGCCGCTGCACGCGGCGCCGGGGCATCCGCCCTCGCTTCCGTCACGATCGATCCCTCCCGAGATGGGACGCGCCCACCCGCGGGGAAATGTATTCAAAATTCACTGCGGAGCAAATCGGCCGCGGTGTCACGCTGCAGACGGGCTGCCGGGGCCCGGTTCCGCGGTCGGCCTCGCGGGCTGCCGCGAACCTCGCCCGGCGCGCGGCCGGTCGCAGCCCCGCGTCCCCCCGCCGGGCGGGTTCCGGTAACGGCCTCAGTGGTTGTCCCGCGGCACCCCGGAGGCCTGCGCGACCTTCTGGAACTTCACCGCGCCCCTCAGCACCATGCCTTGGTCGAGCTGGTCGACCTGATCGCGGTAGATCTCCTGCCAGGGCGTCTGCGTCGCCGGGTAGGGATATCCGCCGCGCGCCGCCAGATCCGCGCGCCGGCGGGCGATCTCCTCGGCCGGGAGCAGGATGTCGGCGCTCCGGCGGTTGAGGTCGATGCGGATCCGGTCGCCGCTCTGCAACAGGGCCAGCCCGCCGCCCGCGGCCGCCTCGGGAGACGCGTTCAGGATGGCGGGCGTGCCGGAGGTGCCGGATTGCCGGCCGTCGCCGATGCAGGGCAGCGAGGTGACGCCGCGCCGGATCAGGGCGCCGGGCGGCTGCATGTTCACCACCTCGGCGGCGCCGGGATAGCCGATCGGACCGGCCCCGCGCATGATCAGGATGGTGTTCTCGTCGATGTCGAGCGCCGGGTCGTCGATCCGCGTGTGGTAGTCCTCGGGCCCGTCGAACACGATCACCCGCCCCTCGAAGGCCATCGGATCGTTCGGATTGCGCAGGTAGCGGGCGGCGAACTCCTCCGAGATCACGCACGTCTTCATGATCGCAGAATCGAACAGGCTCCCCTTGAGATTGAGGAAGCCGGCGCGCTCCATCAGCGGCTCTCCGTAGGCGCGGATCACGTCGCGGTTCCAGCTGTGCCGCCCGCGGTAGTTCTCGCCGACGGTCCGGCCGTTGCAGGTCAGCGCACTCTCGTGGACCTTCCCGGCCTCGATCAGCTCGGCGAAGACCGCCGGCAGGCCGCCCGCGCGGAAATACTCCTCGCCGAGCCAGCGGCCGGCGGGCTGCATGTCCACGAGGAGCGGGATCTCGAACCCGACCCGTTCCCAGTCGTCGCAGCTCAGCGGCACGCCGATATGCTTGGCGATGGCGTTGATGTGGATCGGCGCGTTGGTCGAACCGCCGATCGCGGCGTTGGCCACGATCGCGTTCTCGAAGGCCTCGCGGGTCAGGATGTCGGAGGGCTTGAGGTCCTCCCAGACCATCTCGACGATCCGCTGACCGGTGGCGTAGGCGGCCTGGCCGCGCTCGCGATAGGGCGCCGGGATCGCCGCCGAGCCCGGGAGGGCGAGCCCGAGCGCCTCCGCGAGGGCGTTCATCGTCGAGGCCGTGCCCATCGTGTTGCAATGGCCCGTGGACGGTGCCGACGACCCGACGATGTCCATGAACTGCTGGAAGTCGATATCGCCGGCGGCGTGCCGCTCGCGCGTCTTCCAGACGATCGTGCCGGACCCTGTCAGCTCCTTCTGGAAGTAACCGTTGAGCATCGGCCCGACGTTCAGCGAGATCGCCGGGATGTTGACGGTGGCCGCCGCCATCAGACAGGCCGGCATGGTCTTGTCGCAGCCGGTCAGCAGCACGACGCCGTCGAGCGGGTAGCCGTACAGCACCTCGACCAGCGACAGGTAGGCGAGATTCCGGTCGAGCGACGCGGTCGGCCGCTTTCCGGTCTCCTGGATCGGGTGGCAGGGAAACTCGAAGGCGACGCCGCCGGCCGCCGTGATCCCGTCCCGCACCCGCTTGGCGAGCTCGACGTGGTGGCGGTTGCAGGGCGACAGGTCGGAACCCGTCTGGGCGATGCCGATCAGGGGCTTGCCCGATCGCAGCTCCTCCGGCGTCAGCCCGTAATTAAGGTAGCGCTCCAGGTAGAGGGCGGTCATGCCCGGGTTGTGCGGGTTGTCGAACCAGGCCTTCGAGCGCAGGTCGGCGGGCGTGATCCGGCGTTTGTCGCTCATGGTCGCTTCCTCGCATCCTGGGGCCGGCGCTGGCGGCCCGGCTTCCGTCTTCCGCTGACGCCGCGGGCATCGCGACCACGGTCGCGGCGCCCCGGACTCGTTAGTGCAATACTCCGGCAATTCATCTGCCGCAGCATCGGCGGGCCTGAACTGATTTCAGGACAGCATCCGCGTATCACCGTCGATCGAGATGGCCTGACCCGAGATCGTCCGGCCGCGCGGCGAGCAGAGCAGCAGGATCTGGTCGGCGAGCTGCCGCGCCGTGACGTACTCCTTCACGGACACGAACGAGAACGCCCGCGCCTCCATGTCGGCGAAGCTGGTGCCCTGCTGCTGGGCCTTCGATTCGAGCACCCGGCGCTGCCGATCCCCGGCGACGAGGCCCGGCAGGATCGCGTTCACCCGGATCCCGGCGTTGCCGAGCTCGATCGCCAGGGACTTGGTGAAGCCGATCACCCCCCACTTGGCGGCCGCGTAGGGGCTGCGCAGGGCGAAGCCGAACTTGCCCGCGGCCGAGGAGAGATTGACGATCGAGGCGTTGGCGCTCTGGCGCAGATGCGGCACCGCCAGGCGCGCGCAGTTGAACTGGCTGGTCAGGCAGACCGTGAGGCAGCGGTCCCACTCCTCGGGGGCGATCTCCTCGACCCGGCCGGTCGGACCGGCGATCCCGGCATTGTTGACGAGCACGTCGAGGCCGCCGAGGAACTCGACCGCCTGGTCCATCATCGCGGCGACCGCGTCGCGGTCGGCGACGTCGTTCCGGCTGCGCCCGACCGCGTCCGGCAGCGCGGCCAGGGCCTCGGCGTCGATATCGCAGGCGAAGACGCGCGCGCCTTCGTCCAGGAAGGCGTCGACGATCTCGCGACCGATTCCGGCAGCGCCCGCCGTCACCAGGACGCGCAGGCCGGCAATCCCCAGATCCATGATCAATCCTCTCCCTGAACGTCCCGCAATCCGCCGCGGGTCAAGATGAACTCCGCGGCTTCCCGGATGTCGGCGGCGATCGCGGCCGCGGCGGCCGCGCCGTCCCGGATCTCGATGGCCGCCACGGCCTCGGCGTGCCGCCGGAGCGCGAAGCCCTGGAGCAGGCGCTCCGGGTGGGCCCGCAGATCCAGGTTGATCACCGGGCCGGCCTTCAGCCAGAGCCGCGCGATGATCTCCTGCAGGGGTCCCAGCCCGCAGGCGCCGTAGATGGCGAAATGCAGGTCGCGGTTGAGCTGGACGGCGCGCGCCCTGTCGGGCTCCGCCGCCTCTGCCTCGGCCCGGAAGGCCGCCTCGGCGCTCCGGATCGTCGCGAGCTCGGCCCCCGTCCGCAGCTCGGCCGCCCGCGCCACCGCGATGCCCTCGACCGCGATGCGGGTCTCGACCAGGGCCCGGAACGTGGCCGCGCCCATGACCGGAACCCGGATCACGCGATTCGGCGCCACTTCGAGCACGCCGTCCGCCGCGAGCCGGCTCACCGCCTCGCGCACCGGCATGACCGAGACGCCGAGCGCCGCGGCGCTCTGCCGGAGGGACAGCCGGTCGCCCGGCGCCAGCCGCCCCGAGGCGAGCAGGTCCGACAGGGCCTCGTAGACGGTGTCGGACAGGGTCCGCCGCGCGAGCTGGGGCAGGTCGGCCAGCGCCAAAGTGGAATTCATATGCCGACACTAGACGGATCCGGCACTATCGCGCTAGTGATCTGTGATCACAGTTCGGGTGAGGGCCGTCAGAGCCCGCCACAACAACCCGGCTGGAGGACACGCACGGGAGCGGAACGATGACGGACAGGTACGGGGATTCCCTTTCTCGCCGCAGCCTCCTGCGCGCCGGCGGCGCGGCGCTCCTCGCGCCGGCCCTCGCGAGCCCGGCGCTCTCCCAGGGACAGTCCGAGGTGATCCGGATCGGTCACCTCACGCCGCGGACCGGCTTCCTGGGGCCGCTCGGCGAGTTCGCCGTTCAGGCGGCGCAGCTCGCGGTTGAGGAAATCAACGCGGCCGGCGGCATCGCGGGTCGGAAGGTCGAACTCCTGTCGGAGGACAGCGTCAACCCGCAGACCGCCTCGGCCAAGGCCGAGCGCATGGTCCAGCGCGACCGCGTGGCGTGCCTCGTCGGCGAGATCAACTCGGCCTCCGCGCTGGCGATCAGCCAGGTCGCCCAGCGCGAGAAGATCCTGTTCATCAACACCGGCGCCAACTCGGACGCGCTGCGCGGCTCCGACTGCAAGCGCTTCATGTTCCACGTCGAATCGCAGAACACCATGATGGTGCGGGCCTGCGGCCGGGCGCTGCTCGACCGGGGCCTGATCAAGGGGCGCAAGGTCTACGCGCTCACCGCCGACTACGCCTTCGGCCACGACCTCCTGAAGCAGGCCAAGAAGTACTTCGCCGCCAACGACGCCACGCTCGTCGGCGAGGATCTGATCCCGACCGAGCTCACCGACTTCTCGCCGTTCCTGCTCAAGCTCCGTCAGGCCAAGCCGGACCTCGTGATCTGCAACCTCGCGGGCGCGCAGATCACCAACTTCCTCAAGCAGTACAGCGAGTTCGGCCTGCCGTTCCCGGTCGCCGGATTCGGTTTCGACACCGCGCTCGCCTGGGGCGCCGGGCCGGGGAACTTCCTCGGCACCTGGCCGGTGATCTGGCACCACCAGATCGACTCGCCCTCGGCGAAGAAGTTCGTCGCCGCCTTCAAGGCCAAGTACAAGAAGCCGCCGGAGAACCAGGGCTGGGGCGACTACACGGCGATGAAGATCGTCGCGCAATCGATGAACGAGCTCAAATCGACCGAGTCGATCAAGGTCGTGGAGCACCTGGAATCGGGCGCGAAATTCGACATCGCCAAGGTCCGCGAGGGCTATTTCCGCCCCTGGGACCACGAGCTGATGCAGGAGATGTTCGCGATCACCGCCCTGCCGGCCGATCAGGTCAAGAACCCCTACGACATCTTCACCTCGACCGGCCCGCTGCCCGGTCCCGGCGAGAGCCTGGAAGTGCTCGCCACCACCCGCGACGAGAACGCCTGCACCTTCCCGGCGTGAGGCGGCCATGCAGCTCGTCTTCATCCTGGAGCAGGTACTCAACGGCCTGCTGATCGGCGTGCAGTACCTGCTGATCGCGCTGGGCCTGTCGCTGATCTTCAGCCTCGGCGGGATCGTGAACCTCGCCCACGGCGCCTTCTACGCGATCGGCGCCTACATGACCGTGCTGCTGACGCCGACCATCGGCTTCGGCGGCGCCCTCATCGCCTCGCCGCTCGCGGTGGCGGTGCTCGGCCTGCTGATCGAGCGGTTCCTGCTGCGGCGCTTCTACCGCGGCGACCCGACGCTCGGCCTGCTCCTCACCTTCGGGCTCGCCATGGTCGCCGAGCAGGCGCTGCGCATGGCCTTCGGGGCGGCGCCGGTGCCCTTCGGGATCCCGCCCTGGCTGCGCGGGCAGGTCTTCATCGGCGACCTGATCTACTCGCGCTACCGGCTCTCGATCCTCGTGGTGGCCCTCGCCTGCGTCGCCGGCCTGTGGCTCCTCCTCACGCGGACGAGCTTCGGGCGCGTGGTCCGGGCCGGCGTGCAGAATCCCGACATGGTCGCGGCGCTCGGCATCTCGCTCCGGCCCTACATGACCGCCGTGGTGACGATCGCGGTCGGGCTCGCGGCGCTCGCCGGGACCATGATGGCGCCGGTCACGGGCGTGCAGCCCGCCATGGGCGCCGAGATCCTGACCTTCGCCTTCGTGGTGGTGGTGATCGGCGGTCTGGGCTCCTTCTGGGGGGTGGTGCTGGCCGCGCTGATCGTCGGCGTGGTCCGGGGCCTCACCGCCTACGCCTACCCGCCGGCCACCGAGGCCGCCGTCTACGCCCTCATGGTGCTCGTCCTGCTGCTGCGCCCGCGCGGCCTGTTCGGCGAGCACATCGCCCGGTTCGAGTGAGCGGAGAGCGTCCCATGTCCGGAACCGCCGAGCCGCTGCCGCTCGCCCTGCCGCAGCGCGGCCTGATCCTACGCGAGAGCCGCCAGCTCTGGGCGGCGCTCGCCGCCCTGATCGTCCTGCCCTTCGCCCTCGACGCGATCGGCCTGACGCTGATCACCGCCACCGACGTGGTGATCTTCGCCCTGGCGGTGCTCGGTCTCAACATCCTGGTCGGCTGGACCGGGCTAACCTCGTTCGGCCACGGGGCGTGGTTCGGGATCGGCGCCTACGCGGTGGCGATCCTCCAGACGCGCCTCTTCCCCGGCGACATGGCCCTGCCGCTCCTCGGCGCCCTGGCGATCACCGGGCTCGCTTCCCTGGCCGCCGGCGGCCTGATCCTGCGGCGGCGGGGCGTCTACTTCTCGCTCCTGACCCTCGCCTTCACGGCGATGCTCTACGCCATCGCGTTCCGCTGGACCGACCTGACCGGCGGCGAGAACGGCATCGGCAACCTGCACCGCTGGACGGCGCTGCAGGAACCCGGCGCCTACTACGCCGCGGTGTCCGGGATCGCCTTCGCGGTGCTGATCGCCCTGTGGCGCTTCCGGCGCTCGCCGATGGGCACCGTCCTGGTGGCGATCCGCGAGAACGAGCAGCGCGCCGGCTTCCTCGGCTACGCCACGAACCGCTACAAGCTCGCGGCCTTCGTGATCTCGGCGACGATCACCGGGCTGGCGGGCGCGCTCGCCGCCTACAGCCACCGCTTCACCTCGGCCGACCCGATCTCCATCGCGTTCTCGGGCGAGTTGCTCGCCATGGTGGTGATCGGCGGGATGCGCTCGTTCCTCGGGCCGGCGCTCGGCGCGCTGTTCTACATCCTGTTCCGCGAGTTCCTGTCGATCTACACCGCCGACTGGCTGCTGTATTTCGGCCTGCTGTTCGTCGCCTTCATCGTGTTCTCGCCGGACGGGCTCGTCGGCATCGCGGCGCGGCTGCTGAAGCCGTTCCGGCGCGTCCCGACCGAGGGCGCGGCCATGTCGGCCCGCCGCGCCGGCGCCTCGGGCCGCGTCCCGGCCCGCTTCATCGCGGAGGGGCGCGGTGACGGCCCGGTGCTGATCGCCGACGACATCCGGAAGAGTTTCGGGCCCGTGAAGGCGGTGCGGGGCGTGTCCTTCGCGGTCGCCGACCGGACGCTCCACGCCCTGATCGGACCGAACGGCGCCGGCAAGACCACCGCCTTCAACCTGCTGTCCGGGATGTTCCGGCCGAGCGGCGGCAGCATCCGCCTCGACGGAAGCGAGATCGCCGGCCTGGAGCCGCACGCCATCACCCGGGCCGGGATCGGGCGCTCGTTCCAGATCACCAACCTGTTCCCGGGCCTCTCCGTGGAGGAGAACGTCCGCCTCGCGGTGCAGGCCCGGCACGCCGCGCATTTCAGCCCCTGGCGGGACGCGCTGGCCGTCCGCGAGATCGCCGACGACACCGCCGAGCTGCTGCGCTGGACCGGCCTGTCCGGCATCGAGCGGGCCGAAGCCGGCAGCCTGTCCTACGGCGGCCAGCGGCTGCTCGACATGGGGCTGGCCCTCGCCACGCGGCCGCGCGTGCTGCTCCTCGACGAGCCCCTCGCCGGGCTCGCGGCGGCCGAGCGCGAGCGGGTCGGCGACCTGATCAAGGCGCTCTCAACCGACATCCCGGTGCTCCTCGTCGAGCACGACATCGACCGCGTCTTCCGCCTCGCCGACCGCGTCACCGTGATGGCCGACGGCGCGGTGCTGGTCGACGGCTCGGTCGCGGACGCCCGGGACGACGAGCGGGTGCAGGCGGTCTATCTCGGCTCGGGCACGGCGGCGATCGCCGCGAAGCCGCGTGCCAGCGCCGCCGAGGCCGAGACGCTGCTCGCCATGGAGGGCGTCGACACCTTCTACGGCAAGTCGCACATTCTAAACGGGGTGAACTTGGCGGTGCGCCGGGGCGAGGTCGTGGCGCTCCTCGGCCGCAACGGCGCCGGCAAGTCGACCCTGCTCAAGACCCTGATCGGCACCGCGCCGCCGGCCGCCGGCCGGATCGTGCTCGCCGGCAAGGACATCGCCGGCCTGTCGCCCGACCGGATCGCCCGGCTCGGGATCGGCTACGTGCCGCAGGGGCGGGCGCTGTTCGCCGGCATGACCGTCGCGGAGAATCTGGGCCTCGGCCGCCTGCGGCGGCTCACCGGCGCCGGCATCCACTGGGACGAGGAGAAGGTCCTCGAGTTCTTCCCGCGCCTGAAGGAGCGTTGGACCGTCGACGCGGCCCGCCTGTCCGGCGGCGAGCAGCAGATGGTGGCGGTGGCCCGCGCCCTCTCGGGCGACACGCGGCTCCTCCTCCTCGACGAGCCCTTCGAGGGCCTGTCGCCGGCCGTCACGGAGGAGCTGTTCGAGGCCTTCGACCGGCTGCGCCGGGAGATCGCGATCATCCTGGTGGACCACCACCTCGACCTCGCGCTGGCGCTGTCCGACCGCACCGTCGCCCTGGAGCGCGGCAGCGTGCAGTGGACGGGCGAGTCGCGTCTCCTGCGCGAGGATCAGGAGTTGAGGCGGAAGGTGCTGTGGCTATGACCGAGAGCGTCGCGATCGTCGGAGCCGGCCTGATCGGCCGGGCCTGGGCGATGATCTTCGCCCGCGCCGGCTGGGACGTGCGCCTGTTCGACCCCGCGTCGGGCGTCGCCGAGGCCGCGATCCCGCTCTGCGCCGAGGGGCTGCGCACCCTCGCGGCGAACGATCTCTGCGCGGATCCCGAGGGCGCGGCGGCGCGCATCCGCGCGGCCGGCACCCTCGCGGCCGCCCTCGACGGCGTCGCCTTCGTGCAGGAGAACGGACCGGAGCGGCTGGAGGTGAAGCGGAGCCTGTTCGCGGACCTCGACGCCGCGGCGCCGCGGGAGGCCGTCATCGCCTCGTCCTCCTCGGCGATCCGCTGCTCCCTGTTCACCGAGGATCTGCCGGGTCGGGCCCGGTGCCTCGTCGGCCATCCGGTGAACCCACCGCACCTGATCCCGCTGGTGGAGATCTCCGGCGCCCCGTGGACGGCGCCCGAGGCGCTGGTGCGGGCCCGGCAGGTCTACGAGCAGATCGGTCAGGTGCCGATCACCGTGCTGAAGGAGATCGAGGGCTTCATCCTCAACCGGCTCCAGGGCGCCCTCTTGGCGGAGGCGTTCCGCCTCGCCTCGGAGGGCTACGTGACCCCGCAGGACCTCGACAAGACCGTGGCGGACGGCCTCGGCCTGCGCTGGAGCTTCATGGGTCCGTTCGAGACGATCGAACTCAACGCGCCCGGCGGCATCGCCGATTACTGCGCCCGCTACACCGGCTTCTACAAGAGCCTCGCCGCCGACCCGGCGCCGCCCTCGGTCTACGAGGCGCCGGCCACCGAGGCGATCCTGGCCAACTGGCAGCCGCCGAACGATCTGCCCGCACGCATGAACCGCCGCGACGCGCGGCTGGCGGCGCTCCGCGCCCACAAGGCTTCACGGAAGGACTGAGCATGGCCTCACAGCGGAAAGTCATCATCACCTGCGCGGTGACGGGCGCGATCCACACGCCCAGCATGTCGCCGCACCTGCCCGTGACGCCCGAGGAGATCGCCGACGCCGCCATCGGCGCCGCCGAGGCCGGCGCCGCCATCGTCCACCTGCACGCCCGCAACCCGGAGAATGGCCAGCCCGACCAGACACCCGAGGCCTTCGCCAAGTTCCTGCCGGTGATCAAGCAGCGCTCGAACTGCGTGGTGAACATCACCACCGGCGGCGCGCCGACCATGTCCATCGAGGAGCGGGTGCGCCCGGCCGCGACCTTCCAGCCGGAGGTCGCCTCGCTGAATCTCGGCTCGATGAATTTCGGCCTGTTCGGCATGCTCGACCGCTTCAAGGACCTGAAGCACCAGTGGGAGCGGGACTATCTCGGCAACAAGGACATCATCTTCCGCAACACCTTCGGCCAGATCGAGCACATCCTGACGACCTGCGGCCCGAACGGAACGAAGTTCGAGTTCGAGTGCTACGATACCGCGCATCTCTACAACCTGAAATACTTCTTCGACCGCGGTCTGGTGCAGGCGCCGCTGTTCATCCAGACGGTCTTCGGCCTGCAGGGCGGCATCGGCGCGCATCCGGACGACGTGATGCACATGAAGCGCACCGCCGACCGTCTGTTCGGCGACCAGTACCGCTGGTCGGTGCTCGGCGCGGGCCGCAACCAGATGAACATCGCCGCCATGGCGGCCGCGATGGGCGGCAACGTCCGCGTCGGACTGGAGGACAGCCTCTGGGACGGTCCGGGCAAGCTCGCCGAGACCAACGCCGCGCAGGTCCGCCGCGTGCGCGCGATCATCGAGGGGCTGGGCCTCGCGGTCGCCTCGCCCGACGAGGCGCGGGAGATCCTGGCGCTGAAGGGCGGCGACAAGGTCGCGTTCTGACCGATCAGTCGATGGACGATGCGTCGCGGAAAGTGGGACGCATCGTTCGGGACCAACTGACGTTCGCGCCTGCCCGTCCTTGCGAGCGCAGCGAAGCAATCCAGGAGCGCCTCAGACCTCCGATCGCGCGCAACACTGGATTGCTTCGCTGCGCTCGCAAAGACGTCGAGAAGCCCTCACGGCGCCCCGAACACGCGGTCCAGATCCGCCTGCGCGACGCCCTCGATCTCCAGCATCTTCAGCCGGCTCTGATCGCCGGTCACGATGCGGACCGAGCCGCGGCTGACCTTCAGCGCCTTGGCGATCAACGCGACCAGCGCCCCGTTGGCCGCGCCCTCGACCGGCGGGGCGGCGACCCGGACCTTCAGGTAGGTCTGCCCCTTGTCGTCCCGGGCCCAGCCCTCCGCGGCGTCGCGGCCCCCGCGCGGCGTGAGGCGCACCGCCAGGCGGATCGTCACGGCGGAGCCCTCAGAAGATCTTGCCCGGATTCAGCCGGTTGTCCGGATCGAGCGCCCGCTTCACGAGCCGCATGACGGCGATCTCCTCGGGCGAGCGCGACAGCTTCAGCTTGGCCCGCTTCTCGAGCCCGATCCCGTGCTCCGCCGAGATGGAGCCGTTCAGCTCCGCCAGCGGCTCGTAGATCGCCGCGTCGATCGCCGCGTTGCCGGCGGCGTCGAGGCGGGTGGTGTTCCAGTGGAGGTTGTTGTCGCCGATGTGCCCGTAGACGACCGCCCGGCAGCCCGGGATCGCCGCGAGCCGGTCGAGCGCGCCGCGGACGTAGCCGTCCATCCGCGCGAGCGGCACGCTCACGTCGAAGGCCCGGTCGATCCCGTCGGCGTTCAGGTGCTCGACGCGGTCGCGGATCCGCCACATGCCGCGGCGCTGCTCCTCCGAGCCGGCGACCACGGCGTCGAGGATCGTGCCGTCGCCCATCAGAGCTTCCAGCAGGCTCAGGAACCGGTCCGATTCCTCGGGGACGCACTCGACCTCGATGATGGCGTAGAACGGGTAGTCCGGACCGAGCGGCGGGGTCGCGCGTCCGGGCGCCGTCATCAGCCGGTAGAAGTCGGGCCACAGGCCCTCGAACGAGGAGACACGCCCCTGGAAGGCGCTCTGCGCCGCCCGCAGCACCCGCGCGCCGTCGTCGACTCCGGGGCACGCGATCAGCGCCGTCGCGTAGCCGGCGGGCTCCGGGCGCAGGCGGATGACCGCCCGCGTGACGATGCCCATCGTGCCCTCGGTGCCGAGGAAGAGCTGCTTGAGGTCGAGCCCGGTGTTGTTCTTGATGAGCGGCCGCATCGACGACACGACCGTGCCGTCGGCGAGCACCGCCTCCAGGCCGAGCACCATCTCGCGCATCATGCCGTAGCGCAGCACCCGCAACCCGCCGGCGTTGGTGGAGATCGCGCCGCCGACCGTCGCCGAGCCGCGGGCCCCGAGATCGAGGGGGAAGAACAGGCCCGCCGCGGACGCGGCGTCCTGCACGCTCTCGAGCGTCGCGCCGGTGCCGACCACCACCGTCATGCCGAGCGGGTCCACCGGCTCGATGCCGGTCATGCGCTCGGTCGAGAGGGTGATCTCGTCCGGCTGGCAGAGCGTGCCGTCGACGAGGCCGGTGGCGCCGCCCCGCGGGACCACCGCGACGCCCGCCGCGCGGCAGGCGGCCATGACGGCGCTCGTCTCCTCCGTGCTGCGCGGGCGGACCAGCGCCAGGGCGGCGCAGGGCTCGGTCGGGCGCGTCCAGTTGGCCGAGCGCCCGCGCAGCTCCGGGCCGGTGACGAGACCGGACGGTCCGACGATCGCGGCGAGGCGGTCGAGGAAGGCGGTGTCGGTCATCGGCATCATCTCGGGGCTCGGTCCGGTCGCCGCTCTGTCACAGAATCCCGCGCGCGGCGAGGTTCCGCATCAGCGCGCGAGCGCCGAAGGTCCAGGGCTCGCAGGCGTCGCACGGGCGCATGCGGTTGACGAGGCTGCCCAGTTCGGGGCTCGCCACGACGACGCGGTCGCCGTCGGCGTGGGTGAAGCCGAGGCCCGGCCCGTGCCGGTCCTGGATCGGCGCGAACATGGTGCCGAGGAGGAGGAGGGCGCCGTCGGGGTAGTCGTGCGTCCGCCCCATCAGCGCCTCCGCCAGCTCCTCCGGGTCGCGGCTGATCTCGGAGAGCGGCGAGGTGCCCTCCAGCCGGAAGCCGTCCGTGCCGGTGACCTCGAGGGTCACGGTCGTGCGGCGGACGTCGTCGAGGCCGAACGTGTCGTCGAACAGGCGCAGGAACGGCCCCACGGCGCAGGAGGCGTTGTTGTCCTTGGCCTTGCCGAGGAGCAGCGCCGACCGACCCTCGAAGTCGCGCAGGTTCACGTCGTTGGCGAGCGTCGCCCCGACGATCCGCTGGTCGGAGGCGACCGCCAGCGCCACCTCGGGCTCGGGGTTGTTCCAGTGCGAGTCCGGGTGCAGGCCCGCGTCCGCGCCGCAGCCGACGGCCGAGAGCGGCTGCGCCTTGGTGAAGATCTCGGCGTCCGGGCCGATGCCGACCTCCAGGTACTGGCTCCAGGCGCCCTGCGCGACCAGCACCTCCTTGAGGGCCATGGCCTCGGGCGAGCCGGGCTTCAGCCGGCGCAGGTCGTGCCCGACCAAGCGCTCGACCTCGGCGCGGATCGCCGCCGCGGCGGCGAGATCGCCGCGGGCGCGCTCCTCGATCACCCGCTCCAGCATCGAGGTGGCGAAGGTCACGCCCGCCGCTTTCAGGGCCTGGAGGTCGACCGGGGCCAGGAGCCAGGGCTTGGTGGCGTCGCGCGCGTCCGGCGGCGTGTTGGCCAGCACCGCGTCGAGGCTGCCGAGGTCCTCGCCCTGGGCGCCGCGCAGGGCGGCGGCGGGGTCTCCGGCCTCGCACAGGTCGCTGACGGTGGGGAAAGCGGCGGTGACATCGACGATTCGGGCCGCGCCGTCCGCGCCGGCGCGGATCGCCACGACGCTCGGACCGGCCACGTCCGGCCGCCACACCCGGCCCACGAGGGCGCCCCGGCATCCGTCGGCGGGCAGGATCTCCCGCGCGCTCAGGCCCGATAACGACATGTGCTCATGTCCCCTGGATGTGTGACCCTGCGATGTCCGCGCGCGGCGGGCCCGGTTCCGGGACCGCGGCCGGCGCGCGATCCCATAGCATTCCGCGCCGCCCGTCATCCCGCCGGATGTTTCACCGGGCCGCGCTCGTCACGGGCGCCGGGCGGGCTCGCCTGACAGATCCAAGATTATCTGCAGCTTTGCCAGGAGGCCGGCTTGCTTTCCCGCGAACCCTCATTTGTACTGCTGCCCTAGAGCCGCCGACAGAGCGGCCTTGATCGGGAGGAAGCATGGCCTCGGTGGGAATCCGCGAGGTTCGCAAGGCTTTCGGATCGACGAATGTCCTGCACGGCGTGTCGGTGGATATCCGGGACGGTGAATTCGTGATCCTGGTCGGCCCGTCGGGCTGCGGGAAATCAACGCTCCTGCGGATGATCGCCGGGCTCGAGAACATCTCCGGCGGCGAGATCCGCATCGGCGAGCGCGTGGTGAACGATGTGCCGCCCAAGGAGCGGGACATCGCCATGGTGTTCCAGAACTACGCCCTCTATCCGCATCTCACCGTCCGCGAGAACATGGCGTTCTCGATGCGGATCCGGAAGGCGCCGGCCTCCGAGATCGATCTCCGGGTCAACAAGGCCGCCCAGATCCTCGGGCTGGCTCCCCTGCTGGACCGCTACCCGCGCCAGCTCTCGGGCGGCCAGCGCCAGCGCGTCGCCATGGGCCGGGCGATCGTGCGCGACCCGCAGGTCTTCCTGTTCGACGAGCCGCTGTCGAACCTCGACGCCAAGCTCCGCGTGGCGATGCGCACCGAGATCAAGGAGCTGCACCAGCGCCTGAAGACGACGACGATCTACGTCACCCACGACCAGATCGAGGCCATGACCATGGCCGACCGGATCGTGGTGATGCATGACGGGGTCGTGGAGCAGATCGGGCCGCCCCTCGAACTCTACGACCGGCCCGACAACCTGTTCGTCGCGGGCTTCATCGGCTCGCCGGCCATGAACTTCATGCCCGGCAAGGTCCGGGCGAACGGGCGCCTGAGCTTCACCACCGACACCGGCCTGTCGATCCCGCTCGCCGACGCGCCCTCCGGGGTCGACGGTCGGCCGCTCATCCTGGGCGTCCGCCCCGAGCATTTCGACCTCGCGCCCGAGGGGATCGCCGCGGAGGTCGTCGTCGTGGAGCCGACCGGCTCCGAGACCATGCTGGCGGTGCGGGCGGGGGGCCAGGACCTCACCTGCGTGCTGCGCGAGCGCGTGCGCGAGCGGCCGGGCGAGACGATCTCCCTGCGGCCGAACCGTGTGCACTTCTTCGACGCCGAGACCGGACGTCGCCTGCCGAACTGACCCGCGTCGGATCCGACGCGGATTCGAGGCGCGCGGCGCCTCCAGGATCACGATCACCGAGGGAGAAGAAACGATGTCCGTTCTCGATCGCCGGTCCCTCCTCGCGGGCGCCGCAGCGACAGGCCTCGCCGCCGGCGGCGACCTCCTCGGTTTCGCAAAGGCCTGGGCGCAGAGCGCGGAGTGGAAGCCCGAGCCGGGGGCGAGCCTGTCGCTCCTGCGCTGGAAGCGCTTCGTGCCGGCCGAGGACGAGGCCTTCATGAAGCTCGTCGACGCCTTCACCAAGGCGACGGGCGTCAAGGTCACGGTGACCAACGAGTCCTTCGACGACATCCAGCCCAAGGCGTCGGTCGCCGCCAATACCGGCCAAGGGCCCGACATGGTCTGGGGCCTGTTCTCGTTCCCGGCGCTCTTCCCCGACAAGTGCCTGCCACTCGAGGACGTGGCGGAATCCCTCGGCAAGAAGTACGGCCCCTGGTTCCCGTCGGCCGAGGCCTACGGCAAGGTCAAGGGCAAGTGGATCGCGATCCCCGTGGCGTTCAACGGCGGCTATCCGAACTACCGCATCTCGGCGATGAAGAAGGCCGGGTTCGACAAGTTCCCCACCGACACCGGGGGTTTCCTCGAACTCTGCCGCGGCCTGAAGAAGAACAACACCCCCGCCGGCTTCGCCCTCGGCCACGCGACCGGCGACGGCAACACGTGGTGCCACTGGGCACTCTGGTCGCACGGCGGCAACCTCGTCGACGCCAACGAGAAGATCGTCATCAACTCGCCCGAGACCGCCAAGGCGCTCGAATACGTCAAGTCCCTCTACGAGACCTTCGTGCCCGGCACGGTGTCGTGGAACGATTCGTCGAACAACAAGGCCTTCCTGGCCGGCGACCTGTACCTGACCAACAACGGCATCTCGATCTACGCGGCGGCCAAGAAGGACAACCCGAAGCTCGCCGAGGACATGGACCACGCGGTCTGGCCGATCGGCCCGGTCGGCAAGCCCACCGAGTTCCAGCTCGCCTTCCCGATCCTGGCCTTCAAGTACTCGAAGGCGCCGAACGCCTGTAAGGCCTTCATCGCCTTCATGATGGAGGCCTCGAACTACAATCCCTGGCTGGAGGCGGCCCAGGGCTACCTCTGCGAGCCGCTGTCGAACTATCCGAAGAACCCGATCTGGACGAGCGACCCGAAGAACGCGGTCTTCGCCGAGGCGGGACGGCGCTCCCTGGCGGCGGGCGGGCTCGCGCCGGTGAGCGAGCGGATCGCCGCGGTGCTGGCCGACTTCGTGATCGTCGACATGTTCGCCAGCCACTGCACCGGCCGCGAGGACGTGAAGGGCGCCATCAAGAACGCCGAGCGCGCCGCCACCCGCATCTTCCGGAACACCTGACCGCACCCGCCGGAGGCGAGACCATGGCGCACACGGCCCTGACGCAGCCCGCCCCGGCCGCAATCCCGACCCGCTCGGCCTGGCAGCGCGTGCGCGCGAGCCGCGGCTGGGCGGGGTTCTGGTTCATGCTGCCGACGGCGCTGATCCTCGGCCTGTTCCTGGCCTACCCGCTCCTGAAGGGCATCTGGCTGTCCTTCACCAACGCGCGGATCGGCCGCGACGGCGTCTTCGTCGGCCTGGAGAACTACGAGTGGCTCTGGGACGACGACGTCTTCTGGCTCTCAGTGTTCAACACCTGCCTCTACACGGCGGTGGCGTCCGTGGTGAAGTTCGGCGTCGGCCTCTACCTCGCGTTGCTGCTCAACAAGAACATGCCGTTCAAGTCGATCATCCGGTCGATCGTGCTGATCCCGTTCGTGGTGCCGACCGTGCTGTCGGCTATCGCCTTCTGGTGGATCTTCGACAGCCAGTTCTCGATCATCTCCTGGTCGCTGCGCCATCTTGGGATGATCAACGGCAACATCGACTTCCTCGGCGAGCCGGCCATGGCGCGCGCCTGCGTGATCTTCGCCAATATCTGGCGGGGCGTGCCGTTCATCGCGATCACGCTGCTCGCCGGCCTCCAGACGGTCTCGCCCTCGCTCTACGAGGCCGCGACGCTGGACGGCGCCTCCAACTGGCAGATCTTCTCGCGGATCACCCTGCCGCTCCTGACCCCGATCATCGCGGTCGTGATGACCTTCTCGGTGCTGTTCACCTTCACCGACTTCCAGCTGATCTGGGCCATGACGCGCGGCGGCCCGGTGAACGCCACGCACCTGATGGCGACCCTGTCGTACCAGCGCGGCATCCTCTCGGGGACGCTCGGCGAGGGGGCGGCCATCGCCACCGCCATGGTGCCGTTCCTGCTCGCGGCCATCGGCATCTCGTGGTTCGGCCTGCAGCGCAGGGCCTGGCAATCCGGGGGGAACGACCGATGAGCGCGCCCGCACCGCCCGCCCACGCCGATCCGCATCTCAACTCCGTGCTGGAGGCGCGGCCCGCCGGGCTCACCGACAATTCGGAGGGCATGGCCTATCTCGAGCGCCTGCCCCGGCGGCTCGTGACGACCTACCTGCCGCTCCTCCTCATCCTCGCCGTGCTGCTGTTCCCGTTCTACTGGATGGCGCTGACGGCCATCAAACCGGACGAGCAGCTGATCGACATGGAGCGGTTCAACCCGTTCTGGGTCGTGGATCCGACGCTCAAGCACATCAACAAGCTCCTCTTCGAGACGCAGTATCCGCGCTGGCTCTGGAACACGATGTACGTGTCGGTGGCGGCGACCGTGCTGTCGCTGTTCGCGAGCGTGCTCGCCGCCTACGCCTGCGTCCGCGTGCGCTACCGGGGCGCCGGCTGGGTCGGGGCGGCGATCTTCCTGGCCTACCTCGTGCCGCCCTCGATCCTGTTCATCCCGCTCGCCACGATCATCCAGGCCTACGGCCTGTTCGACTCGCCGATCGCCCTGATCCTCGCCTACCCGACGATCCTGATCCCGTTCTCGACGTGGCTCCTGATGGGCTACTTCAAGACCATTCCCTACGAGCTGGAGGAATGCGCGCTGATGGACGGCGCCAGCCGGTGGCAGATCCTCACCAAGATCATCCTGCCGCTCGCCTTCCCGGGGCTGATCTCGGCGGGGATCTTCTCGCTGACCCTGTGCTGGAACGAGTTCATCTACGCGCTGACCTTCCTGTCCTCGACGCAGAACAAGACGGTGCCCATCGCAGTGGTGAGCGAGTTCGTGGACGGCGACGTCTACAAGTGGGGGTCGCTGATGGCCGGCGCGCTGCTCGGCTCGCTGCCGCTGGTGATCCTCTACTCGTTCTTCGTCGAGTACTACGTCTCCGCGCTAACCGGCGCCGTGAAGGAATAGGGGACGGGCAGGACCGTCGTC
Organism: Methylobacterium sp. A52T; assembly: GCF_053346095.1. Lineage (NCBI taxonomy): Bacteria > Pseudomonadati > Pseudomonadota > Alphaproteobacteria > Hyphomicrobiales > Methylobacteriaceae > Methylobacterium > Methylobacterium sp. A52T. The sequence continues at coordinate 60,444 of NZ_JBKFBI010000018.1, forward strand.
GTCGCGCATGTAGCGAAGCGAGCCGGGACGCCGGCCGGATCGCTGCGCGCGCGAGGACGGAGACCGTTGCCAGCAGGGCTCGACGAGGCGGACAATGCGCGCGGATCCGCCGGCGCAGTATCGCGGACCGGCCCCATCGAAGGTCACGCCATGGCCCACTTCATCGACGCCCGCTCCACCCTGGTCAACGACGCCGTCGACGGCCTCGTCGCCGCGAGCGGCGGACGGCTGGCACGGCTCGACGGCGACCCGGGCATCCGCGTCGTCCTCCGCGCCGCTCCGGATCCCGGGAAGGTCGCGGTCATCTCAGGCGGCGGCTCCGGCCACGAGCCCGCCCATGCGGGCTTCGTCGGGCCGGGCCTGCTCAGCGCCGCTGTCTGCGGCGACGTCTTCGCCTCGCCGAGCGTCGACGCGGTGCTGGCCGGGATCCTCGCGGTGACGGGGCCGGCGGGGTGCCTGCTCGTCATCAAGAACTACGCGGGCGACCGGCTGAATTTCGGGCTCGCCGCCGAGCGCGCCCGGGCGCTCGGCCACAGGGTCGAGACCGTGATCGTCGCGGACGACATCGCTCTGCCGGACGCCAAGCAGCCGCGCGGCGTCGCCGGGACGCTGTTCATCCACAAGGTGGCGGGTCACGCCGCGGAGTCCGGGGAACCGCTCGAGACCGTGGCGTCGCTCGCCCGCCGGGCGGCCGGGGCGGCGAAGTCGCTCGGCATCGCGGTCTCCACCTGCACGATCCCCGGCTCGCCGCGCAGCGAGCGGCTGGCGGAGGGACAGGCCGAGCTCGGCCTCGGCATCCACGGCGAGCCCGGCGCGGAGCGCATCGCGCTGCCGAAGGCCAGCGACCTCGCCGAGCTGATGGCCGAGCGTCTCGCGCGGGCCGTCGCGGGTGCGGACCGGCTGGCGCTGCTCGTGAACAATCTCGGCTCCGCCTCCGCGCTCGAGATGCAGATTCTGACCCGCGCGGTGCTCGCCACCGACCTGGGGCGGCGCGTCCGCCTGCTGCTCGGACCCGCGCCGCTGATGACGGCGCTCGACATGCACGGCGCCTCGCTGTCGGTCCTGCCCCTCGACGACGCGCTGGAGCGCGCCCTGTCGGAGCCCGTGCCGGTCCCGGCCTGGCCCGCGGCGGTGCGGCTCGCGCCGCCGATCCTCCGGCCGGTGCCCGAGGGGCTCGCGGGCGAGGCCTTCGCGCCGTCGCACGACGCCGTCACCGCCGCCCGGATCCGGGCCGTCGCCGAGGCCCTGATCGGGGCCGAGGACACCCTGAACGGCCTCGATGCCAAGGTCGGGGACGGCGATGCCGGCACGACCTTCGCGGGCGCGGCGCGGGCCGTCCTGGCCGATCTCGACCGGCTGCCGCAGGCCGAGCCGGCCGCCCTGTGCCGGGCGCTCGCCGAGCGGATCGGGCGCGCGGTCGGCGGATCGAGCGGCGTGCTCGGCTCGATCTTCTTCGCCGCGACGGCCTCGGCCCTCGCCGACGGCGCCGCGTGGCCCGAGGCTCTCGGGCAGGGCGTGGCGCGCGTCCAGGGCTACGGCGGCGCCCGGGCCGGCGACCGCACGCTGCTCGACGCCCTGATCCCCGCCGTCGAGGCCCTGAAGGGCGGCGACCTCGCGGCCGCCGCGGCGGCGGCGCGGGCCGGCGCCGAGGCCACGGCCGGCATGGATCGCGCCGGCGCGGGCCGCTCCAGCTACCTGGCCGCCGGGGACCTCGCCGGTGTCCAGGATCCCGGCGCCGCCGGCGTCGCGACCGCGTTCGCGGCTCTGGCCGGGGCCTAGGGCGTCTCTGCAAAGTCATCTGAGCCAGAGCATGGTCATGCCGAGCGTGACCATAGCGAGGTAGTTTGCGGCTCGCTTCTCGTAGCGGGTGGCGATGCGGCGATACTGCTTGAGCCGGCCGATCAACCGCTCGACCTTGTTGCGCTGGCGGTAGGCGGGTTTGTCGAAATCGAGCTGGCGGGGCTGATCCTTGC
>NZ_JBKFBI010000180.1:0-10185 GCF_053346095.1 Methylobacterium sp. A52T
GAGCGCACCGTCGAAGGGCTATGGTCGGCCATCGGACGGCTCATCGACACCGTAACGCCAGACGAGTGCGCCAATTTCTTCGCCGCTGCAGGATACGACCCAGAATAAACCGAAAACGCTCTAGCGCTCGGACCTGGTCAGCGCGAGGCGGCGGTCCTGCCAGGCAGATCGCGTTGCCCCGGACGGATCAGTCCGCGTCGTCCTGGACGTAGGACGCTAGGCCGTTGCCGAAGGACCACTCGTCGCGCGCGTTCGGCGACAGGACGATGAGCACGTCTTCCGGACGAAGACCGGGATCGGCGACGAGGTTGTCGGTGATCGCCCTGTAGAGCGCCTTCTTCTTCGCCGTGTCCCGCCAGTTGCCCGCGACGATGTTGATGATCACCAGGTCGTCGGTGCGGTGAAGCCCGAGATAATCGGAATCGTAGATCAGTTCGTCCGGCGCGTGCTGATGGATGAGGTGAAAGCGGTCGTCTGCGGGCACGCCGTAGGCGTCGCGCAGGCCGCGATGGATGCCGTCCGAGATGGCTCTGATATGGGCCGGTGACTTGCCCTTGAGGAGCGATATGCGAACGAGGGGCATGGCTTGCGGTCTCCTGTGACGTCGAGCGGCGCGGCCGTCTTGACGCTTTCCGTGTACGCCCCCACGATCGTCCGGAAAATTTGAAACACTCGAACAGAGAGTTCTCAGAAATCGAACCATGGCGACGCGCACCAACCTCGAAATGGACGTGCTCCGCACCTTCGTGACCGGGTTCGAACTCGGCAGTTTCGCCCGCGCGGCCGAGCGGCTGGGGCGGTCGCAATCCGCCGTCAGCACGCAGCTCCGGAAGCTGGAGGAACAGGTCGGTCAGCCACTCGTGCAGAAGGCGGGACGCGGTCTCGCGCTGACCGCCGCCGGTGAGAGCATGCTCGGCTACGCGAAGCGGCTCTTGGAACTCAACGACGAGGCGGTCGACCGGCTGCGCGGACCCGAGATTGAGGGCTGGGCAAGGTTTGGCCTCGCGCAGGATTTCGCCGAGGGCTGGCTCCCGGCCGTGCTCAAGCGGTTCTCACGGGCCTATCCGCGGGTGCGCATCGAGGTCCAGGTCGGGCTCGGCGCGCAGCTCGTCGAGAAGACCCTGAAAGGCGAGCTCGACGTCGCGCTGGTCTGGGGGGACGTCAGCGGTGCGCCTCACGCGCACCGGGTCGCCGAAGTGCCGATCCACTGGATCGGACCCCCGGACTGGCCGGGCCTCGCGGATCCGGTCCGGGAACCCGTCCCGTTCGCGGCCTTCACGCCGCCGTGCACGTTCCGGTCCGCGGCCGTGTCTGCCCTGGACGGTCGCGGCTTGCCCTGGCGGCTTGTCTTCACCAGCCCCAGCCTCTCGGGACTCTGGGCCGCCGCCGAAGGTGGCCTGGGTGTCACCGCGCGCACCGCCGTCGGCTTGCCTAAAACGCTGAGCGTTCTCGATCCGGCCGCGACCGGCCTGCCGCCTCTTCCGAGCGCGTCACTGACACTTCACCAGGCCGAAGCCGAGCTGCCGCCGGCCGTCGCGCGGCTCACCGATATTCTCCTCGAGACCATAAGGGAGCACGTCGCGTAAGGGCGAGACGGCCAGTGACGGGCTCTCGGCGCGCCGCAGACACCCCGGTCATCGAACATCAGTCCTCACGGTCCCTGCCCGCGCGCCAACGGCCATCGATGACACTGCATCGTTCGATTTTGCCGAACACAGGGTGCCGAAATTTCAAATTACCCGAACTCTTGAGATCCCGTAACCCATCGTCCGTTGGCCGCCGCGGCGGTCGCGAAGCCACGGACCGACGACCATGCCCTTCATCAATGTCAAAGTCGCGGGTACGCCGCTCGCACCCGAGCAGGTCACGGCGATCCAGGCGGGCATCACCCGGCTGATGGCCACCGTCCTGCACAAGGTCGCGCCTCTGGTCGGCGTACTGGTCGAGGAGGTGCCTGCCACGGGATGGAGCGTCGGTGCCGAGCCGATCGCCCGCGCCGCGCAAGTGGATGCCATCATCAGCGCGGACACGAACACGCCCGATGAGAAATCGCGCTTCATCGCTGAAGTAAACCGATTCCTGAAGACCGTTCTCGGGGCCGAACTGGCGGAGGTGTCCTACATCGTCATCCACGAGGTGCCGAAGGACAGCTGGGGTTACGACGGCCTGACCCAGGCGGAGCGCGGGCGCCGCCGCGCGTAGCTCGCCGCGTTCCGCAGAAGCGGGCGCCGGATCATGTATCGGCCGGCCGGCGCTGTCGGCCTATCACGAACACGCCCGGCGCTTAATCCGACTGCCGGCACCAACGACGTGAAATTGTGGTGCCTGCAGCTTTTACGACGTGTGCAACGGACAATCTGTATTAATCGTCTGGGATCGCCCAAAATCTCAGCTTGACGGCTCGACCCGTCTCGGGAGATCTCCCTCCCAAGGTGCCACGGTTAAGGGCACACCGCGCACGCGGAATCTTGGAGAGGAAACGATGGTCTTCGCAGGTCGCGCTGCAGCCGCGGTGCTGTTATTGACGATGGTGTCGGCCCCGGCGCGGGCCGCGGACCCGATCAAGATCGGGCTGAGCGGGCCCTATACGGGCGGCTCGTCTTCGATGGGTGTCTCGATGCGGGACGGCGCCAAGCTCGCCGCCGCAGAGATCAACAAGGCCGGTGGCGTTCTCGGCCGGCCGATCCAGCTGATCGAGCGCGACGACGAGGCCAAGAACGAGGTCGGCGCGCAGGTTGCGCAGGAACTGATCAACAAGGAGAAAGTCGTCGCGAGCGTCGGCTTCATCAATACCGGCGTGGCCCTGGCCGCCCAGCGCTTCTACCAGGAAGCCGAGATCCCGGTCTTCAACAACGTCGCGACCGGCACGATCATCACCAACCAGTTCAAGGAGCCGGACTACGACGCCAACTACGTCTTCCGGAACTCCGCCTACGACGTGCTCCAGGCCGGCCTGATGGTCGACGAGGCCCTCGCCCAGGGCCACAAGAAGATCGCGGTCCTGGCGGACTCGACCAATTACGGGCAGCTCGGGCGCGAGGACATCGAGAAGTATCTCGCGACCAAGAACGTGAAGCCCGTCGCGGTCGAGAAGTTCAACATCAAGGACGTCGACATGACGGCCCAGCTGCTGAAGGCGCAGCAGGCCGGCGCCGAGGTGATCCTGGCCTACGGCATCGGGCCGGAGCTGGCCCAGATCGCCAACGGCATGGCCAAGCTCGGCTGGAAGGTCCCGATGATCACGAGCTGGCCGTCCTCGATGCAGAGCTTCATCGACATCGCCGGCACGAACGGCAACGGCGTGATCATGCCCCAGACCTTCATCGAGGATCAGACCCTGCCGAAGCGCAAGGCGTTCCTCGAGAACTACTACAAGACCTACGGCGTCACGAAGATCCCGACCCCCGTGGCCGGCGCCCAGGGCTACGACTCGATCTACCTTCTCGCCGCGGCGATCAAGCAGGCCGGCGGCACCGACGGCGCGAAGATCCGCGCCGCCCTGGAGAACCTGAACGAGAAGGTCGAGGGCGTGGTCACGACCTACGACAAGCCCTTCACGGCCAAGGACCACAACGCGATTTCGCGCAACATGGTCGTGTTCGGGAAGGTGCAGGACGGCAAGATCGTCTACGCCAAGGACGAGGACGCCAAGAACGCCGGCGTGGTCCGCCTCAAGGAGAAGTCCTCGAACTGAGGCTCCGGACGGCGCGCCCCCCCCCGGGGCGGGGGGCCCCCCCCCCCCCGCCCCCGGGGGGGCGGCGGCGTCTCCCTCGGATCCGGCGGCGTCACAGCCTGCCGGCGCTCTGCACAGCGGTCCCGCGGCGCCCGCCGCGCGACCGGACGTCCCTCCGGCGACAGCGATCCCATGGAAATCCTGCTCCAGCTCATCGCGTCCGGCGTCGCGGTCGGCATGATCTACGCCGCCATCGCGTTCGGCTATCAGCTGACCTTCGCGACCTCGAAGACCCTCAATTTCGGCCAGGGCGAGGCGCTGGCCCTCGGCGCCCTGTTCGGCCTGACCCTGGTGCCGTTCGTCGGCTACTGGCTGATGATCCCGCTGGTCCTGGTCTTCGGCTTCGCCCTCGGGGCCGTGGTCGAGCGTCTCGGCGTGCGCCCGGCCGTGAAGATCAAGTCCGAGTACGGGTGGATCATGGCCACCATCGCGCTCGGCATCATCTTCAAGAACGTCGCCGAGAACGTCTGGGGACGTGACGACCTGAAATTCCCCTCCCCGCTGCCCGAGACGGCGCTCCAGGTCGGCGGCGTGCGCGTGCTGCCGATGGAACTGCTGATCGTCGCGGGCGCGCTGCTGATGATGCTGGCGGTGGAGATCTTCAATCGCAAGTCGATCTGGGGGAAGGCGGTCGTCGCCACCTCAAACGACATCGACGCCGCCGGGCTGATGGGCATCAACACCCAGAAGGTCATCACCCTCTCCTACTCGATCAGCGCCATGACGGCGGCCTTCGCCGGCGTGCTGGTGGCGCCCGTCACCCTGACTGGTGCGACGATGGGCTCCGTGCTGGCGCTCAAGGCCTTCGCGGTGGCGATCATCGGCGGCCTCGAATCCGGCCTCGGCGTCATCGTCGGTGGCCTGATCCTCGGCGTCGCGGAGACGCTGACCGGCTTCTACATCTCGACCGGCTACAAGGACGTGCCGGGCCTGATCCTGCTCCTCGTCGTCCTCTCCATCCGCCCGGTCGGCCTGTTCGGCAAGGCCGTCATCAAGAAGGTCTGAGCGTGACCTCCCGCGCAATTCTCACGGCAGCCTGAGCCATGGCGCAGACCCTCGCCCCCACCGAAGCGCCCGCCCCGGCGGCCGCCCCCAGCCTGTCGCGCCACGTCGGCATCCTCGGCGCCGTGCTGCTGGTCGTCGGCCTCGCGGTCTTCCCGCACGTGGTCACGAGCTCGTACTACATCCACCTGATGATCGTGATCGCGATCTACGCGATCCTGATACTCGGGCTCGACATCGTGGTCGGTTATACCGGACAGGTGAGCCTCGGCCATGCCGGCCTGTTCGGCGTCGGTGCCTACTCGGCGGCGGTGCTGTTCCTGCACTTCAAGCTCGGGATCTGGTGGGGCATCCTGGCCGGGATCGGAGTGACCTCGGCCTTCGGCGTGCTGCTCGCCGTGCCGGCCCTGCGGGTGACCGGCCCCTACCTCGCCATGGTGACGCTGGCCTTCGGCACCATCGTCCAGATCTTCATCAACGAGCTGACGCCACTGACCAACGGTCCCCTCGGCATCACCCTGCCGCCGGCCCGGGTCCTCGACTTCTCGCTGCTGGGCCTCCAGGCCCCCTGGGGCGCGGCCGGCCGCAAGCTCGAGTTCTACTACCTCGTCTGCCTGGCGCTCCTGGCCACGATCCTGGTCGTCAACCGGGTGGTGCGCTCGCCCTACGGCCGCGCCTTCGAGGCGCTGCGCGACTCGCCGATCGCCTGCGACTGCATGGGCGTCAGCGTCTACCGCTACAAGGTCTACGCCTTCGTGATCTCGGCGGCTTTGGCCGGCCTCGCCGGCGCGTTGTTCGCCTGGTCGGAGCGCTACGTGGCGCCGAACTCCTACGGGTTCGAGCTCACCGTGCTGTTCCTTCTCGCCGTCACGATGGGCGGCCGCAAGTCGCGGGCGGGGCCGATCATCGGCTCGGCGATCATCGTGATGATGCCGAACGTGCTCGCCGATATCGGCCTGGTGCGGATCATGGCGGGGATCATCGCCGCCGCGGCACTGGTCGTGGGCGCGCTCGCCTTCCTGCGCCGCCGGGAGAACCGCTTCGCCCTGCTGGTGCCGGTCGCGCTCTGCCTCGCCTTCTTCCCGGCCACGCTCGCGCTCGAAACGGTCACCGACTTCCGGCTGACGGTGTTCGGCCTGATGATCCTGTTCGTGGTCTACTACCTGCCGGACGGGATCGTGGGCTTCCTCCGCGAGACGATCCCCGCCCTGCGCCCGGCCCACACGGCCGAGGGCAAGAGCCTCCACGCCGAGGGCGCGGCCCTCAGCGTGCAGAGCGGCGACCGGGGCGCCGACCCGCTCCTCTCCGTCGATCAGGCGCTGATGCAGTTCGGCGGCCTCAAGGCGCTGGCCGGCGTCGACCTCACGGTGCGGCCGGGCACGATCCACGGGCTGATCGGTCCCAACGGTTCCGGCAAGAGCACGATGATGAACGTGCTCACCGGCATCTACAAACCGACCGGCGGCAGCGTGACCCTGGCGCGCGGCCAGGGCACGAAGCGCCTCGACGGGCGCACCCCGTCGGAGATCGCCGCTGCCGGCGTGGCCCGCACCTTCCAGAACGTGCAGCTCTTCCGCGAGATGACCGCGCTGGAGAACGTGCTGGTCGGGCTGCACCACAGCTTCCGCGGCACCCTGTTCGACGCGATCCTCGGCACGCCCCGGCGGCGCCGGGAGGAGCGCGAGCAGCGCGCCCGCGCGATGGCGATCCTCGACTTCGTGGGCCTCGGCCCCCTCGCGCAGGTGGAGGCCCGCAACCTGCCCTACGGCAAGCAGCGGCTCCTCGAGATCGGTCGCGCGCTCGCCCTCGACCCGGTCCTGCTCCTCCTCGACGAGCCGGCCGCGGGCCTGACCGCCCCCGACATCGCCGAGCTGACGGCGATCATCCGCAAGATCCGCGACGCCGGGATCACCGTCATCCTGATCGAGCACCACATGGATGTCGTCATGGGGCTCTGCGACCGCGTCAGCGTCCTCGATTTCGGCCACAAGATCGCCGAGGGCAGCGCCCGCGAGGTCCAGGCCGATCCGAAGGTGGTCGAGGCCTATCTCGGCAGTCCCGTCGCCGACGAGGAGATGACCCATGCTTGAGGTCACGGGTCTGTCGGCCGGCTACGGCCAGGTCGAGGTCCTGCACGGCCTCGACTTCCAGGTTCCGAAGGGTCAGGTCGTGGCGCTGATCGGCTCCAACGGCGCCGGCAAGACCACCACGATGCGCGCCCTCTCGGGCATGATCCGTCCACGGGCGGGCTCGATCCGCCTGAACGGGCGCGAGATCGGCGGCCTCGACAGCCACGATGTCGCCCGGTTCGGCCTCGCGCACTCGCCGGAGGGCCGGCGGGTCTTCCCGACGCTCTCGGTCGAGGACAACCTGACGCTCGGCGCCTTCCCGCGGCTCACCGGCTCGCGCCCGAAGGGCGACGTCGCGGCCGACCGCGAGCGCGCCTTCGAGATGTTCCCGCGGCTGAAGGAGCGGCGCACGCAGCTCGCCGGTACCCTATCCGGCGGCGAGCAGCAGATGCTCGCCATGGGCCGGGCCCTGATGCTGCGGCCCGAGATCCTCCTGCTCGACGAGCCCTCGATGGGCCTCGCCCCGAAGCTCGTGGAGGAGGTCTTCCGGATCATCCGGCTGCTCAAGGCCGAGCAGGTGACGATGCTGCTCGTCGAGCAGTTCGCCATGGCGGCGCTCGGCGTCGCCGACCACGCCTACGTGCTGGAGAACGGGCGGATCCGCTTCCAGGGCCCGGCCCAGCAGATGCGCAACGATCCGGCCGTGCGGGCGGCGTATCTCGGCGGCAGCCACTGACACCGCGAGGGGCGGGCTCGTGCCGCGGGGCAAGGGCGCCCCGAGTCTCAGCGCGCGGGGATGAACCGATCCCCGGAGCCGGCGGGCGATGCCCGGCGCACCGCCGTCTGCGAAGCTCGAAGCCGCCTCGCGACCGGCCGCATCACCCCGCTCATAGGTGCGCTCTCGATCACCTGCAGGATCGGTCTGGGCCAGAGGCAGTCCGCCGAGGTGTCCCGTGGTTCGTCGGCGACAACGCCGAGGCCGCTCGGGCCCGGAAGCCCGTAGGCCGCGCGGCCTCTCTCCTGTACAGACCGTCGGGACGCTGGCGGCACGATGGCCACAAGGGAGGTGTCGATTTTGGACGACGGTTGGGCGACTGCCTTAGGGTTGTTTGCCGTCCTCGCCCTGGTTCTGGCGAACGGCTTCTTCGTGGCAGCGGAATTCGCCCTGGTCGCGGTGCGCAGGAGCCGCGTGGCCGAACTCATCGCCGAGCGGCGCGTGAACGCGAAGGCGCTGCTCTGGGCCACGGACCACCTCGACGCCCACCTCGCGGCGACTCAGCTCGGCATCACCATCTCGTCCCTCGCGCTGGGCTGGGTCGGCGAGCCGGCGCTGGCCCACCTGATCTTGCCCGCCCTGACGTGGCTGCCGGACATGCTCTCCACGGCGGCCGCGCACACGGTCGCGGTGGTGATCTCGTTCGTCATCATAACGGCGCTGCACATCGTGCTGGGTGAGCTGGCACCGAAGAGCCTCGCGCTCCAGCGCAGCGAGCGCACGGCCCTCGCGGTGATCCGCCCGCTCAGCGTATTCCTGTTCGTGTTCCGCCCGGCCATCCTGTTCCTGAACGGCCTCGGCAACGGCGTCCTGCGCCTCTGCGGATTGCAGCCCGGCCACGGCGAGGGCGGCCACCACTCGACGGCGGAGCTCAACCTCCTGGTTGAGGCGAGCCGCGAGGCAGGACTCATTCGCGAGGCGCAGCAGGAAGCGGTCGAGCGCATCTTCCGGCTGGGGGACCGCCGGGTCCGCGAGATCATGACGCCGCGCCACGAGGTCGAGTGGGTCGACCTCGACGGATCGCCCGAGGAGATCACGCGGGCGGTCCGCGCCTGCAGCCACGCCCATGTCGTCGTGAGCCGCGGCGGCATCGACGAGGTCGTCGGCGTGCTGCGCAAGCAGGACCTGCTGGATCAGATCCTCGACGGGCGGACCCTCGATATCGCCACCGCCATGCGGCCGCCGAACGTCGTCCACGAGGGCATGACGGTTCTCACGGCGCTGGAGAGCTTCCAGCGCAACCCCGTGCAGCTGGCGGTGATCGTCGACGAGTACGGCAGCCTGGAGGGCATCGTCACGCAGACGGATCTCCTCGAGGCCATCGCGGGCGACATACCCGAGGTCGGTGAGGACCCGGCGGTCGTCGAGCGCGAGGACGGCTCGCTGCTCATCGACGGCATGATGCCGGCCGAGGACGCGTTCGAGCGTCTCGCCTTCGACGATCCGCCGGGCACGGACGACTACACGACGCTGGCCGGCTACGTGATCTTCCAGCTCGGCCGTATACCGGCGGCGGGGGACGCCCTCGTGGCCGAGGGGTGGCGCCTCGAAGTGGTCGACATGGACGGCCGTCGCATCGACAAGGTCCTCGCCACCCGCTTGCCGGCGCGGGCGCCGGTCGGGGGTACGTGAGCGCGCGTCGCCGGGGCATGGTTCGGCGCACATGCCTGCGAGCATCGCGGGCGCGTTGTCTCGCGTGACGGTGGCCGTCGCCCGTGCGAGATCGGGGCGATTTCGCGACGGTCAGTAGCGATCGTAGCGGTAGCCGCCGTAACGCCGCCCTTCGTAGTATCGTCCGCCCCTGCGTCCGTAATCACCGAACTCACGGTGGCGGCGATAGCCGTGCGCGGGCGCCCAGGGTGGCGGGCCGCCGTGGCGGAAGCCGCGCTCTCCGCGGGCCCAGGGCGGGTCGGCGAGGGCGGCCGAGGTCGATCCGAGGATGCCTCCGGCCAGAGTCAGTGTGCCGAGCAGGATCAGCGTTGGCGTGCGGATCATGGATGCCTTCCTCAGAGCGGGGGCGCCCCGCGTCACCCCAGATACGGTGCTTCGCGGCAAACCGTTCCCCGCCGTCGCGAAGGCAGGAGCCGGTTAGCTCGAAGCCTCTCCGAATAACCGCGCGGTATTCAGGATCGCGCTGGTCCGGGAACAAGCACAGGTGGCGATGAAACGGCACAGGTCTCCGTGAAAGGGGCGTGCCGAGCGTGATCGCGCGCAGTCACGACGTCGATAGCGGCACGAATTGTCGGAACGGTCCCGGAGATCCTGCCGTTTAGGGGCTCCAAAACAGGAGACGCTCCATGACACGCTTGCCGATTATCGTCCTCGCCACCCTCGCTCTCGGGGGCAGCGCCGTCGCCGCCGAGCAGGGGGCCTCGTCCAAGACCCCGGGCCACGAGATGCAGGATCGGGGGAGCCGGGCCGGAAGCCCGGGTGCGTCCGGTTACGCGCCGGGCCACGAGATGAAGTCCGGCGGGACGGACTCGACCGGCTCGACGTCGCGAAGCGGCGGAAGCACGACGGGCACCACCGGCACCAGCTCGACCGGCACCCGTCGCTGACACGATCGTCGTGCCCCCCCCGCCTTTTTTCCGGCCGGGCGAGGCCGC
>NZ_JBKFBI010000181.1:0-10028 GCF_053346095.1 Methylobacterium sp. A52T
GCCCCCGCCGCGCGGCGGCGGGGAGCCCGGTGTCTCGGGAGGATCTCAGTACTTGCGGACCAGCGGCGCCGGGACCGGCGCGGCGGCCGGGGTCGGCGAGTAGAGCGGCACGATGAACCGGATCCAGCCGTCGGTGGAGTAGTCGCTGCGGGTGCGGCCGAACGCGTTGGTGTACTGCGCGCCGGTCACGACGTCGCGGGCGACGTAGGCCTGGACGGTGAAGATCTTGAAGTCGTAGCCGATGAGACCGCCGATGGCGAAGCGGCCGCGGTTGCCGGCCGCCGCGCTGGCCTGGCTGATGTCGAAGTTGTAGGTGCCGTAGGCGACCGGGCCGATCTCGAAGTTGCCGAACTTCTTCGTCGCCGTGAGGTCGAAGTTCAGGGCGTCCGACAGGCGGATCGGGCCGATGGCGGCGCCGACCTGGCCGGGGAAGCGGCCGGGCGAGTCGTAGATGTTGGCGGTCAGGTTGGCGGTGATGTTCCAGCCGTCACCCGTGTAGCTGCCGGCGATGCCGAAGCGGTAGGTGTTGGAGGAGAGCTGCGGCAGGACCGGGGTGGCCGTCGCGCCGGTGGGCGTGATGATCGAGCCGCGGTCGCCGTTCAGGTCGTTCAGGTAGGCACCGCCGAGCAGGCTGACGCCGAAGTTGTTGCCGAGGTCGAAGGCCCAGATGCCGCCGACGAAGGTGCCGACGTTGATCGAGATGTCCTTGTTGCGCACGCCCGCCGGGTTGCGGGTGAAGGCGAACACGGTCGGGGGCGCCACGAGCAGCTCGACGCGGCCGCCGAACGGCACGAACGGGGTCGACCAGACCAGGACCGGGATGTTGACGGCCGTGTCGGGATCGTTCCGGCCGTCGGTGCGGCGATAGGTGAACGTGTTGATCGCGTAGAGGCCTTCCGGCAGCGGCGCGCCGACCGCGAGGCCGACCTGCTCGCCCGGAACCGTCGTGGTCTGCGCCTGCGCGATCGTCGAGGCCATGCCGACCGTGAGCGCGACCGTGCCGGCCGCGAGCCAGTTCTTCATCATTTTCTCATTCCTTCCCAAGGTCATACGGCGTCCGTCCCGCATTCGGCACTTCCCTGCCGGTCTGCTCGCCTATCGCGGCTGCCGGCTTCGGACCTGCCGAGCGCCCCCACGGAGCCTGCCCGTCTCAACGTCTGCGACTATTCTACAGAGACCTGCGGAAAGACAGTGGAATGCTCGTCGAAACGCCACAACCGGCCGAACCGTTGCGCAAAAGCCGCATTTTTGCGGCGATGCAACACTGTCCACAGACCCTGCTCGGACCGCGGTTTCGGCAAAATATCGTTGAACGGTCAAGCTGTTGCCGGCCCGGGCCGCGGGAGAATCCGGCAAAGGCGGGAAGGTGATCGGGCAGGCCGCCGGTCCGGGCGCGCGGGCCGGGATCCGGCTCCGAACCGGTCGGCAGCGGGTCCGGAGCCGGATCCGGCCGCTCGAATCACCGTCCGCGGGCGCGGGGTCCGGCCGACACCCGGCAGAAACTGCCGCGCCGGCCCGGTCGCCGGTGCGTGCGACGCCCGCCCCCCTACGCCGCCGCGCTACTCCGCGGCGCGACCGCGGCTCGCGGGTGAGGCGGGCCGCCGCTCCAGCACCTCGCGCAGGAACCGGCCGGTATGGCTCGCGGTCGAGCGGGCGATCTGCTCCGGCGTGCCCTGCGCCACGACCCGGCCGCCGCCGTCGCCGCCCTCGGGACCCATGTCGATCACCCAGTCGGCGGTCTTGATCACTTCGAGGTTGTGCTCGATCACCACCACAGTGTTGCCCTGGTCGACCAGCTCGTGGAGCACCTCCATGAGCTTGGCGACGTCGTGGAAGTGCAGGCCGGTGGTCGGCTCGTCGAGGATGTAGAGCGTGCGGCCGGTGGCGCGCTTCGACAGCTCCTTGGAGAGCTTCACGCGCTGCGCCTCGCCCCCCGACAGGGTGGTGGCCTGCTGGCCGACATGGACGTAGTGCAGGCCGACCCGCTTCAGGGTCTCGAGCTTGTCGCGGATCGCCGGCACCGCCTTGAACAGCTCGGCCGCCTCCTCGACGGTGGAGTCGAGCACGTCGGCGATGGACTTGCCCCGGTACTTCACCTCCAGGGTCTCGCGGTCGTAGCGCTTGCCCTTGCAGACGTCGCAGGTGACGTAGACGTCCGGCAGGAAGTGCATCTCGATCTTGATGACGCCGTCGCCCGAGCAGGCCTCGCAGCGCCCGCCCTTGACGTTGAACGAGAAGCGCCCGGGCTGGTAGCCCCGCGCCTTGGCCTCCGGCAGGCCCGCGAACCAGTCGCGGATCGGCGTGAAGGCGCCGATATAGGTGGCGGGGTTCGAGCGCGGCGTGCGGCCGATCGGCGACTGGTCGATGTCGATGACCTTGTCGAGGTGCTCCAGCCCCTCCAGCCGCCCGTAGGGGGCCGGGTGCTCCAGGGCACCGTTCAGCTTCTTGGCGATGGCCTTGTAGAGGGTGTCGATCACCAGGGTGGACTTGCCGCCCCCCGAGACGCCGGTGATGCACGTGAAGGTGCCGAGCGGGATCTCGACGTCGACGTCCTTGAGATTGTTGCCCCGCGCGCCGAACAGGCCGAGCTTGCCCTTCCGGCCCTTGCGGCGGGCGGTCGGGGTGCGCACCGCCATCGCGCCCGTGAGATACTTGGCGGTGAGCGAGGCGGGGTTCGCCAGCACCTCCGCGGGGGTGCCCTGCGCGATGATCTCGCCGCCGTGGATGCCGGCGCCCGGGCCGACATCGACCACGTAATCGGCCTGCAGGATCGCGTCCTCGTCGTGCTCGACCACGATCACCGAGTTGCCGAGGTCGCGCAGGCGCTTGAGCGTCCCGAGCAGCCGCTCGTTGTCGCGCTGGTGCAGGCCGATCGAGGGCTCGTCCAGCACGTAGAGCACGCCGGTCAGACCGGAGCCGATCTGCGAGGCGAGGCGGATGCGCTGGCTCTCGCCGCCCGAGAGCGAGCCGGAGCCGCGGGCGAGCGTCAGGTATTCCAGGCCGACATCCACCAGGAAGCTCAGCCGGTCGCGGATCTCTTTCAGGATCCGGACCGCGATCTCGTTCTGCTTCGCGGTGAGCTTCCCGGGCAGGTCCGAGAACCACCGGTGCGCCTCGCTCACCGACAGGGCGGTCACGTCGGCGATGTCCGCCATGGCGACCTTCACGGCCAGAGCCTCGGGCTTCAGCCGCTTGCCGCCGCAGGCGGCGCAGGGCGTCTCGCTCATGAAGCGCCCGATCTCCTCGCGCACGGCGTCCGAGTCGCTCTCCTTGTAGCGGCGCTCCAGGTTCGGGATCACGCCCTCGAACGGCTTGTTGACCGTGTACTTGCGCAAGCCGTCATCGTAGGCGAAGCGCACCGCCTGCTTGCCCGAGCCGTAGAGCACGATGGCGCGGGCCGTCTCCGACAGGCTCTGCCAGGGGACGCCCGTCTTGAAGCCGAAATGCTCGGCGAGCGCCTCGAGCGTCTGGCCGTAATAGGGCGAGGTCGACTTCGCCCAGGGGCCGACCGCGCCGCGCTTCAGGCTCAAGCCAGGGTCGGAGATCACCAGCTCGGGATCGATCCGCATCTCGTGGCCGATGCCGCTGCAGGTCGGGCAGGCGCCGAACGGGTTGTTGAACGAGAACAGCCGCGGCTCGATCTCCGCGATGGTGAAGCCCGAGACCGGGCAGGCGAAGCGCGACGAGAAGGTGACGGTCCGCGGCGCCTCGCCCTCGGGGGCGTCGGCGAACACGATCTCGGCGACGCCGTCGGCGAGTTCCAGCGCCGTCTCGAAGGACTCGGCGAGCCGCGAGCCGATATCGGCCCGGACCACGATCCGGTCCACCACCACGTCGATGTCGTGCTTGAACTTCTTGTCGAGCTTGGGCACGTCGTCGATGGCGTAGTATTCGCCGTTCACGCGCAGCCGCTGGAAGCCTTTCTTCTGATATTCGGCGATTTCCTTGCGGTACTCGCCTTTCCGGCCGCGGACCACGGGCGCCAGCAGGTAGAGCCGGGTCTTCTCCGGCAGTTCCAGCACCCGGTCGACCATCTGCTGGACGGTCTGGCTCTCGATCGGCAGGCCGGTGGCGGGCGAGTAGGGGATGCCGACCCGCGCCCAGAGCAGGCGCATGTAGTCGTAGATCTCGGTCACCGTCCCCACGGTCGAGCGGGGATTCTTCGAGGTGGTCTTCTGCTCGATCGAGATCGCCGGCGACAGCCCGTCGATCTGGTCGACGTCGGGCTTGGACATCATCTCCAGGAACTGGCGGGCGTAGGCCGAGAGCGACTCGACGTAGCGGCGCTGCCCCTCGGCGTAGATCGTGTCGAAGGCCAGCGACGACTTGCCCGAGCCCGAGAGCCCGGTGAAGACCACGAGCTTGTCCCGCGGGATGGTCAGGTCGACGTTCTTGAGATTGTGCTCCCGGGCGCCGCGGATCGCGATGACCCGCCGGTCCTCGGCGGCCGGGGCGGCATCGAACAGGGCGGCCAGCTTGGCGTCGACGGCGGCCTCGGTCCGGGCAGCGGACGCCTCGCCCTTCGCGCGGGCCGGCTTGGGCTGGGCTGCCTTGGCCGGAACTGCCTTCACAGGGGCCACCTTGGCCGGAGCTGTCTTGGCCGGAGCTGTCTTGGCCGGGACCGCCTTGACGGGCGACTTGGGAGCGGCTTTGGCGGCGTCGGCGCGGCTTGCGGCACGACTTCCAGCTTGGGCTTTGGCCATGAGGGCGGCGGTCTTTCGAGGCGTCGACGCGGTCAGATCGGATTCGCGCGCGGGCCAGCCGCCGCAACGGCCTCATGTCGAGCCCGACGGGGCTCACGGCAAGATGCGGCCGGCGGGACGCAGGCCCGTCATGCGCCGCCCTTGCTAGAACGAAACGCGTACGGCGGCAACACTTCGGTGTAGCGGCGGTGCGGGTGACGTCATCGACGCCTCAGCCTATAAGAGAATTTGTGAAAAACGCTTATCGTCGGGCGCGTGATCCTTCCGGGCGAATAACGGAGACCCCATGGCGACCATGACGATTTCCCTGCCCGACCCGATGAAGGAGTGGATCGAGGCGCAGATCAGACAGGGCGATTATGCCAGCACGAGCGACTACGTCCGCGACCTCGTGCGCCGTGACCGCGAGAGACGAGCCCAGGCCGATTTGACGCTTGAGGATCTGCGCCGGATCGTCGACGAGGCCCGCGCCGGAGGACCGAGCCGCCGCAAGGTGCCCGAGATCCTCGCCCGGGCCAGGAAGCACGCGCAGTCTGATCAACCGCTAGATGAGTGACTATACCCTCACGGCGCGGGCTGAAGCGGATCTGTTCGACATCGCCGTCTATGGTTACCGGCAGTTCGGTATCCGCCAAACGGACGCCTATGCCGACGGGTTGGAACGCGTCTTCCGGCTTCTTGCCGACAATCCCCGCATGGGCCGGACAGCTGCGGCGATCCGGCCCGGCGTGCATCGGCACGAATACGCCGCCCACGTCATCCTGTACGAGCCGGTGGAAGGCGGTGTCTTGATCCTGGCCATCGTCCACGGCCGCAGCGTGAGGGGGCTCGACCTGTAGCGTGGGTTTTCGCTGCGCTGCCCGAGCCGCCCGAGCCCCGAGATGCGACGCGATCGACAGGTGCCGATGCCAGCATGCGACGCGACCGATCCGGCCGCCCTCCGCGGTTCCGACGACCGCACGGCCACCCAGCAGCGCCTGTCCACGCGGCTGCTGTTCCTGATCGTGGGCATCGCCAACGCCACCTGGGCGCCCCTGGTGCCGCTGGTGAAGGACCGCGCCGGCCTCGACGAGGCCGGGCTCGGCCTGCTGCTCCTCACCTTCGGCATCGGCTCGCTCCTGGCGATGCCGAGCGCCGGGGCGGCGGTCGCGCGGCTGGGATACCGGCCGGTCCTGCTCGCCGGGACGCTGGCGCTCGGCCTGGCCCTGCCGGTCCTGGCCCTGGCCTCCGGGCTCGTCCCGCTCACCGGGGCGCTGCTGCTGTTCGGGGCCGGGATGGGGGCGGTGGACTGCGTCATGAACCTGCAGGCCGTCGCCGTCGAGCGCGCCGGCGGGCGGCCGATGATGTCGGGCTTCCACGGCCTCTACAGCCTCGGCTGCATCCTGGGGGCGCTGATCGCCAGCGTCCTGCTGGCCGCCGGGCTCGGCGCGGGCTGGAGCGCGCTGCTGCTCGTCGGGGGCATCGCGGCCCTGTTCGCGGCGGCCTGGCCCGGCATCCTGCGGACCGACCGGGCAGGGGGCGGCGACAGCGGCGGTCCCGCCCTCGCGCTGCCCCGGGGCCCGGTGCTGGTCCTCGGCCTGCTCTGCTGCGTGGTGTTCCTCACCGAGGGCTCGGCCCTCGATTGGAGCGCGGTGTTCCTGATCCAGCAGCGCGGGCTCGATCCGGCCTGGGCGGCGCTCGGCTACGCTTCCTTCTCGGTCACCATGACGGCCGGCCGGCTCGGCGGGGATGCGATCGTGGCCCGCCTCGGCCGGCGGCCCGTGGTGATCCTCGGCGGCCTGCTGGCGGCGGCCGGCCTCGCGCTCTCGGTCGTCATCCCGGCCTGGGAGGCGGCGCTCGCCGGCTACGCCCTGGTCGGGGCGGGCTGCGCCAACATCGTCCCGGTCCTGTTCACGGCGGCGGGGCGCCAGGCCGCGATGCCCGCGCGCGTGGCGGTGCCGGCGGTGACGACGCTGGGCTATGCCGGGGTGCTGGCGGGGCCCGCGCTGATCGGCTTCGCCGCGCAGGCGCTCGGCCTGCCCGCGTCCCTGCTGATCGTGGCGGCGCTGCTCCTCGGCGTGGCGGCGGCCGGCCGGTCCCTGCGGGTGTGACCCCTCACGCCTCGGCGTTGCGCGCCATGAAGGTGGCGGGCGTCCCGTCCTCCGGGTTCACGAAGACGATGTCGGTCGGCGCCCGCCGGGGCGTGTCGATCGACAGGAACACCACCGGGTCCCCGGGCTCGAGCGCCGGCATCGCGTGGACCGTGCCCTTCTCGAAGAACAGGAGCTGGCCCGGGCCGAACGCCGTCTCGGCGGCCGGATCGCCCAGCCAGACCCGGCCCCGGCCCGAGAGGCAGTAGAGGTACTCGTCGCAGGTGGCGTGATAGTGCGGCGGGGTCGGCCGGTAGACCCGGAACACCCGGGCGCTCGCCGCCTCCCGGTCGGTCAGGTAGGTGTCGACCAGGAGGGTCTGGGCGCTGTCGGGCAGACCCGCCGCCAGCGCCGCCACGTCGAAGAGGCCGGTCCCCGCCGCGTCCGCCATCACGTCCTCCTCAGTCGGAAAAACCTTCGAGCACGATCTTGCCCCTGGCGCGCCCGCTCTCGATCAGCGCGTGGGCGCGCCTCAGGTTCTGGGCGTCGATCCGCCCGTAATGCTCACCCAGGGTGGTGCGCAGGCGGCCGGAATCAACGAGGCGGGATATCTCGTCGAGGAGCGCCCCCTGGGCGGCGATGTCGGCGGTGGCGAACATCGAGCGGGTGAACATGAACTCCCAGTGCAGCGACAGGCTCTTGCGCTTGAGGAGCCCGACGTCGAGGCGCTCCGGATCGTCGATCAGGGCGAGGCGGCCCTGCGGGGCGATCAGCTCCACGATCGCGGCGAGGTGCGCGTCGGTGCTGGTCGTGGAGAAGACGAGGCCCGGCGCGCCGAGCCCCAGCGCCGCCACCTCGGCGGCGAGCGGCTTGGCATGGTCGACCACGTGGTGGGCGCCGAGGTCCCGGCACCAGGCCGCCGTCTCCGGCCGCGACGCGGTGGCGATCACGGTGAGGTCGGTGAGTTCCCGGGCGAGCTGGATCGCCACCGAGCCGACGCCCCCCGCGCCGCCGACGATCAGGATCGCCGCGGCGGCGCCCGGAACCGGCTTTCCCGTGTCGAGCCGGTCGAACAGGGTCTCCCAGGCGGTGATTGCCGTGAGCGGCAGGGCTGCGGCCTGCGCCCAGTCGAGGCGTCGGGGCTTGCGCCCGACGATGCGGGCATCGACGCAGTGGAACTGGGCGTTCGTCCCCGGCCGGGTGAGGTCGCCCGCGTAGAACACCGCGTCGCCCGCGGCGAAACCCTGGACCTCCGCGCCGGCGGCGACGACGGTGCCGGCCGCGTCCCAGCCGAGCACCTTGGTGCCGCCTGCCTCCGGCTCGGCCCGCCGCCGGACCTTGGTGTCGACCGGGTTCACCGAGACCGCCTCGACCTTCACCAGCAGGTCGCGCGGGCCGGGCTCGGGCTGGGGCAGGTCGAGATCGACCAGGGCCTCGGGATCGGTGATCGGCAGGGACTTGCGGTAGCCGACGGCGCGCATGGTGATCTCCTCGGATTGTCGCCGCAGGAGATGCCGCCCGCCTTCACAGACCGCAAGTACGCACATAAAACGCCACTAGTGCCGGAAATGATACCGTCGGAGACAGCCCATGCCCCGCACCCGCCGCCACACGGGCGCCTGCAGCCCCGGCTGCGCCGTCGAGGCGACGCTCCGGCTCATCGACGGCAAGTGGAAGGGCGTGATCCTCTACCATCTGCTGGAGGGGACCCTGCGCTTCAACGAGATCCGGCGGCGCCTCGCCAGCGTGACCCAGCGCATGCTCACCAACCAGCTGCGCGAAATGGAATCCGACGGCCTGATCACCCGAACGGTCTACGCCGAGGTTCCCCCGAAGGTGGAATACAGCCTGACCGAGCGGGGGCGGTCCCTCGATCCGGTCATCCGCGCGCTGAAGACCTGGGGTGATCTGCACGCGGAATTGGCAGATACGACTCAAAACGCCGCCTGATTGGGCAGACCGGTGCCGAATATGGGCGCGACCGCATAACCGGATCTTTATGACTTGGCCGGAAGGTGGCGCGTCTCCCGCCGGACGGTTCCAGAACTTCCGATGCCGATCCTCGCCTCGCTCCGCGCCCGCATCCTGGCGGTGGCGCTCGCCCCGTGCCTCGCCTTCGCGGGGGCGGCGGGCCTCGCCGTGTCGGACCAGTGGGCGCGCCGCGCCGAGATGGGCCGGGTTGAGAGCCTGGTCGGCCTCGCCTCCCGGATCAGCGCCTTCGTGCACGAGGCCCAGCGGGAGCGCGGCGCCTCGAGCCTGTTCCTGGGCGCGAAGGGCGCGCAGTTCGGGCCGGAACTGGCGGCCCAGCGCGGGCGCACCGACGCGGCGCTCGCCGGGCTGCCCGAGGCCATGAAGGCCGCGACGGGCTTCGGGCCGGTCTTCGAGGCGCGCGGTGAGGGCTTCGCGCGGGCGCTCACCGGGCTGGCCGCGCAGCGCCGGGCGGTCGACGCCCTGACGGCGGCCCCGCCGCAGGCCGTGGCCTACTACACGGGCCTGATCGGGGAGGGGCTCGGCCTGGTGCGGGCCATGGGCGGCGCGATCGACGAGGCCAGCCTCGCCGCCCGGGCGAACGCCTACGCGGCCTTCCTGGCGCTGAAGGAGGCCGCCGGCCAGGAGCGGGCCGTCGCCTCGGCGGTCTTCGCCTCCGGCACCCTCGACCTCGCGGCCGCCCGCCGCCTCGCGACCCTCGCGGCCGACCAGGCGACCTATGCCGGCCTGTTCCGGGCCGGCGCCGAAGCGGGGCAGGCGAACCTGCTCGACGCCGCGGAGGCGACCGAGCCGTCCCGCGCGGTCGCGCGCCTGCGCGCGGGCGTGCAGGAGACGATGCCGGGGACGCCCCCGGCCTTCCGCGACGCGCCGGGGTGGTTCCGCCTCGCCACGCAGCGGATCGACGCCCTCAAGGGCGTGGAGGATCGGCTCACCGCCGACCTGGTGGCGGCCGCGGGGGCGGCGCACGCCCGCGCCGAGCGGATGCTGGCCCTCTGGGCCGCCGGCGGGCTCGCCCTGTTCGCCCTGTCGGCCGGCCTCGCGGTCTGGCTCGGCACGGCCATCGCCCGGCCGCTCTCCCGGATGGCCGGGGTGCTGACCGCGATCGGCCGGGACGCGGGCACGGCCGACCTGACCATCCCGACCGGCGGGCCGCGCGAGGTCCGGGCGATCGCCGCGGCCGCCCTGGCGTTCCGCGACAGCGTCGCCGAGCGCCGGGCGGCCCGGGCCGCGCAGGAGCGGCTCGCCGCCCACCCGGGCCGGCGGCCCG
>NZ_JBKFBI010000182.1:0-9994 GCF_053346095.1 Methylobacterium sp. A52T
ACCGGGGGCGCGGCCACGCCCGGCCGGGGGCCGCGGCCCGCGCCCCCGCGCCCCCCGCCGGCGGCCGAGCCGCCGTCCCAGGCGGTGACCCGTCCCCCCGCCCCCTCGACGATCGGGATCAGCGCGACGATGTCGTAGGGCTTCAGCCCGGCCTCGACCACGAGGTCGATCTGGCCGGCGGCCAGCATGCAGTAGGCGTAGCAATCCGCGCCGTAGCGGGACATCCGCACCTGGCCTTCCAGCGCCCGGAAGCGCTCGGCCTCGTCGCCGACCGCGAACAGCCGGGGATCCGTGGTCGCCAGGATCGCCTGGGCGAGGTCACCGCAGCGGCGGGTGCGCAGGGTCCGCTCGCCCGCCGGCGCGCGGAGCTTGGCGCTGCGCCCGTCCCCGGTGAACCGCTCCGCGAGGTAGGGCTGGTGCATCATCCCCCGCACCGGCACGCCGTTTCGGGTCAGCCCGATCAGGGTGCCCCAGGTCGGCAGGCCGCCGATGAAGGCGCGGGTGCCGTCGATCGGGTCGAGGACCCAGACGCACTCGGCGTCGGTGCGCTCCGCGCCGAACTCCTCGCCGAGGATGCCGTGGCCCGGGAAGGTCTGGCCGATCATCGCCCGGAGGACGACCTCGGCGGCCCGGTCGGCCTCGGTGACCGGATCGAACGGCGCCCCGCCGCGGGCCTTGTCGTCCAGGCCGAACTGGGCGCGGAAGAACGGCAGGATCGCCTTCCCGGACGCGTCCGCGAGGTCGTCCATGAACCGGCCGAGTTCGACGACGCTCATCCGTTCCGTCCCCTGTTGCGCCCGAAGGCCGCCCGGCCAAACGGCCCGTCCCGACGAAACCGGCGCGCGCCCCTGCCCGTCAAGCCCCCGCCCCCGCGCATCCGCGACTCACGCCCCGGCCGGCGCGGGCAGACGCGCCGCTTCGCCGCGTGCGTCCGACGTGCCCTTCGATGCGTCCGCCGACGTGCCCTCCGATGCGTCCGTCGCTGCGTCCGTCGCGGCCGCGCAGGTCGCGTCCTCCTGCGCGGCCGCCAGGATAGCCTCGACGGCCTCGCGCAGCGATCCCACCTGCGCGTCGGCCTCGGCGCCCCCCGGCCCGCCGGCGAGGCGGTTCGCCCCGCTGTCCTGGGCGAGCCAAAGGCCGAGCAGGACCGGCACGCCCGGGACCCGGCCGCGCAGCCGGCGGATCAGGCGGCGCAGGTGTGTCGGCTCGCCGTCGAGCGCCAGGGAGACCACGCAGGCGATCCGCGCCGGCCCGGCCTCGAACCGGCCGATCCGCACGGAGGCCGTCTCGGCGAAGGGGACCGTGCGGACGCCGAGGCCACGCTTCTCCAGGATCTGCGCGAGGATCGCGGCCGCGGCCTCGTCCAGGAAGCCGCGCCCCGCCACGCACAGCACCGCGCCCTCGCGCCTCCACGCGGCGGGCAGCGCCTCCGGGGCCGGCCCCATCGGGAGCGGGCTGCAGGCGCTCTCCTCGCCGTCGCCCGTCGCCCCCGCGACGGCGTCGCTCCGGTCTGAGAGGTCGGCGATCAGCTCGGTGAGCGCGGCGCGCATCGCGCTCTTCTGCTGCGCGGTCAGCACCCCGCGGGCCGCGTCGCGGGCGGCGAGTTCCAGCGCCTTGAGCACGACCTCGTCGTAGTAGGACGAGAGCGAGCATTGCTGCAGGATCAGCTCGGCATGGCCCAGCACCTCCTCGGAATCGCCCGCCAGGATGCGCTGGTAGAAGTTCTGGACGGGCGTCAACGCCGGCCGGTCGCCGAACAGCACGTCCAGGAATTCCAGGTGCTCGACGTAGCGTCCGAGCACCACGAGGCAGACGGTCAGGGGCGTCGAGAGCAGCAGGCCGACCGGCCCCCACAGCCACGTCCAGAACAGGGCCGAGACCAGGACCGCGAAGGGCGAGAGCCCGGTGGATTGCCCGTAGAAGATCGGCTCGAAGACCTGGCCGGTCAGCGGCTCCAGGACGACGAACAGGATCGCCACGGCGATCATCATGTTCCAGCCGGGATCGACCGCGGCGGCGAGCGCCATCGGGAGGATCGCCGACAGGACCGCCCCGAGATACGGCACGAAGCGCATCAGGGCCGCGAAGATCGCCCAGAGCACCGGGTTCGGCACGCCGATGAGGTAGAGGCCGATGCCGATGACCACGCCGAAGGCGGCGTTGAGGGCGAGCTGGACCACGAAGTAGCGGCTCAGGCGCTTGGCCGCGTCGTCGATGGCCACGGTGGTCCGGTGCAGGTCGCTCGATCCGGCCAGCCGGATCATGCGGTCGCGCAGGTCCTCGCGCTGCATCAGCACGAACAGCAGCACCACGAAGACGATGCCGACCGTGGCCAGGGGATGCATCACCGGCGTGAGCACGGTCGAGAGCATCTCCAGGGAGCCCGGCGGGGTCGTGGCGACCTCGACGAGGACGGGCTTGGGCGCGGCCTGGGCCGCCTCGGAAGCCGCCGAGGGCGTCGACGTTGACGGCGACGGTGCCGTTGAGGGCGATGGCGCGGCCGGCTGCGCCTCCGGGCTCCCGGCCTCCTTGGCGCCGCCGTGGAGCGCCCGGCCGATATTGGCGACGTATTCCGTGACGTGGCCCACGGGCGAGTCGCGCAGGCCGTTGATCTTGCGCTCGATCGTGGCCCGGTAGCGCGGGACGTCCCCCGCGAGATCCGCCGCCTGGATGCCGATCAGGGTCGCCAGGGAGGCCACGATGCCCACGGTCAGGAGCACGCTGACGCCCACCGCCACCAGCCGCGGTAGCCGCAGCCGCCTCAGGCGGTTGACCAGCGGCGTCAGCACGAACGACAGCAGCAGCGCGATCGCGATCGGGATGAAGATCTCGCGGCCGAAATACAGGGCGGCGATGATGGTGGCGCCGACCACGACCGGCGACGCCATGGCGGCCCGCGGCGTCTCGGCGGCGGCGACCCGGGTCGGCCGCGGTGTGATCAGCGGAGTCCCGGGCCGCGCTGCCGGTTCGACCCCGACCGGGGTTCTCGTGCCCATACCGTGATCCACGTCCCGAACGCCACGCGCGGGCGACCGCCGGGAGCGGCGGAAGCCTCGCGGACGGGGAACGGCACAGGACGCGAAAACGATCCCGACGGTTTCGCGTTCAGGTTAGGCCCCCGCGACGCCGGCCCGCGCCACGTCGCCCGCATCCTTCAGCTCGGGCAGCGACCAGCACAGCTGCATCACCCGCTTGGCCTGCGCGTCCGGCAGGATCCCGGCGGCGAGGTCGGTGAATTTCGCCTCCAGCTGCGCGTCCGACATCGGCTTCTCGACGCTGCCGATCGCGTGCTCGATGTGCCGGTGGAAGGTCCGCCCGTCGTTCAGCGTCACGGTCATGTCGACCTGCGCGGGATCGACGCCGGGGGTGATCACCGGGACCACCTTCTGGCGCAGGGCCACCACCCGCGGATCGTTCACCGCCCGGTCGCTGAACTGCTTCTCGCCGCCCGCGCCCTCCACGAAGGCCACCGCGGCGGCGTGGTAGATGCTGAACTTGCCCTCCAGGCCGGTCTTCGGCGCGGTCTTGCCGGTCAGCTCCAGGACGAGCGGGTGGACCTTCAGGTCGACGCGCTGGATGTCCTCCGGCTTGACGTGGTCCTGGTCGCGGATCTGGATCGCCGCGTCGATCGTCGGGTGCATGACGATCCCGCAGGCGAAGGGCTTGTAGGTGTTGAGCTGCGCCTCGTAGCGGCTGCCGAGGCCGTCGGTGATCTGCGACCAGTCCTGCTTGGTGGAGATCGTGTTGGCCCAGCCGCGCTTGGCCTCGATCATGCCGTCCGACGAGGTGAAGCCCTTGGCCGCCAGGATCGCCGCGAACAGGCCGTTGGACGCGGCCCGGCCCGGGTTGAAGCTCTTGTTCATCGAGCCGAACGACTCGCGCAGGCCCACCGGCTGCGAGGCGGCGAGGCCGAGGGCGTAGACCATCTGCTGCTCGGTGAGCCCCATCAGCTTGCCCGCGGCGGCGGCCGATCCGAACACGCCCGCGGTGCCGGTGATGTGCCAGCCGGCATCGTAGTGGTTCGGGTAGACCGCGTTGCCGATCCGGCACTCGGCCTCGATCCCGACCACCAGGGCTTCGAGGAAGTCCTTGCCGGAGACCGGTTTCATCGCCGCGTAGGCCAGGATCGCCGAGGCGACCGGGCCGGCCGGGTGGATGATCGTCTTCAGGTGGGTGTCGTCGAAGTCGAAGATGTGGCTCGACACGCCGTTGAGGAAGGCGGCGTTCATGATGTCGAACCGCTCGGTCCGGCCGAACAGCCCGGCCTGCGGCGGCCCCGAGAAGGGCTGCAGCGCCGAGACCGCCACGTCGACGGTCTCGTGGTGCGAGCCGCCGATCGCCACCCCCACCCAGTTGAGGAAGCTGCGCACGCCCTCGCGGCGGACGGGCTCCGGCAGGGTGTCGTAGGAGGATCCCAGGATCCACTGCGCGAGGATCTTCGTGACGTGCGGCGGCGCTGCCTTGGCGGCCGGCTTCGCGGCCTCGGCCGCCTGCGCGCCCTGCAGGGCGGGCGCCGTCAGGGCGAGGCCCGCGGCCCCGATGAGCGAGCGGCGATTCATCGACATGGCGTTCTCCCGGACAGGGCCGCCCGAGGCGCCCCGGTTGCCGGACATGATAATGAATTCATCCCTGGGTCGGCAGCGTCCGTGTTTCACACGGCCGGGTCTGACACCCGTTCCACGCGAGGGCTCCGGTGGACGCGGCATCGCCGTCATCACTTCGCTCCGCTCGGAGAGACCGCGCTGCCGGAACCGGCGAGACCCCTCCGTCACACCACCACCGGCAGCGCCTCCTGCTCGCCCACACCGAACACCCGCCGGTACCGGGCGACCTCGTCGGCCGGGCCCTGCGCCTTGGTGGGATTGTCGGAGAGCTTCACGGTCGGCCGGCCGTCGGCCTGCGTGACCTTGCAGACGATGGAGACCGGGTCGAGCTTGCCGTCCGGCAGGAGCCCGCGGAAATCGTTGGTGAGCAGCGTGCCCCAGCCGTAGCCGATGCGCATGCGCCCGTGGAACCGGGCGTGGATGCGCTCGATCTCGTCGATGTCGAGGCCGTCCGAGAAGATCGCGAGCTTGTCCCGCGGGTCGTGCCCGCGATCCTGCCAGAAGCGGATGACCTCCTCGCCGCCCTCGATCGGGTCCTTCGAGTCGATGCGGATGCCGGTCCAGTCGCTGACCCAGTCGGGGGCGTTCGCCAGGAATCCGGTGGTTCCGTAGGTATCGGGCAGGATCACCAGCAGGTTGCCGCCGTAATCCTCCTGCCAGTCGGCGAGCACCGCGTAGGGCGCGGCGGCGAGCGCCGCGTCGTCCTCGGCGAGCGCCGCGTAGACCATCGGCAATTCGTGGGCGTTCGTCCCCACCGGCTCGACCTCCTGCCGGGCCGCGATCAGGCAGTTGGAGGTGCCGAGGAACGCGCTGCCCAGGCCCTCCGCCATGGCCTGGACGCACCAGTCCTGCCACAGGAATCCGTGACGCCGACGCGTGCCGAAATCCGCCACCGACAGGTCCGGAAGCCTCTGCAGCCGCTCGATCTTCTCCCAGACCCGGGTCATGGCGCGGGCGTAGAGCACCTGCAGGTCGAGCTTGCCGAGGCCCCGCAGCACGGCCCGCGCCCGCAGCTCGTTCAGGATCGCGAGCGCCGGGACCTCCCACATGGTGGTCTCGACCCAGGGGCCGTGGAAAGTCAGCTCGTACTGGCCGTCATGGACGGCGAGCTCGTATTCGGGGAGCTGGAAGGTCTCGAACCAAGAGACGAATTCGGGGCCCAGGATGCGTCCCTGGCCGCGGAACACGTTGCCCCGCAGCCACGTGATCTCGCCCTTGCTGAGGCGCAGCGTCCGGGCGTGGTCGAGCTGTTCCCGCAGCAGCCCGGCATCGACCTCGTCGGCGATCCGGATCCGGCGGGTGCGGTTGGTGATGCCGAAGGTGGTCTGGATGTCGGGGTGCCGGCGCAGGATCGTCTGCGCCATCAGGAGCTTGTAGAAATCGGTGTCGAGGAGCGACCGCACGATCGGGTCGATGCGGAAACTGTGATCGTAGACCCGTTTCGCCAGATCGAGCATTCGTCAGGCACTCTGCCGCGCTTGGAACGCGCAGAGCGCATGCCGGGACCGCACACGTCAAGAAGACGGGCGGCCTCCGCCCGGAGACCGCCCGCGAAACCGCCGATCCTGACGACCGACCCTCAGGCGAGGTCGACCTTCTTGGTCTCGGTCTTCGGGCTCTCGCCGGTGAGCGAGGCCTTCACGTAGCCGTAGAGGTGCAGCATCGTGCTGTTCGGGCTGTCCCAGTACTCGCCCTTCTCCGGGTGGACGCGAATCAGCGCGACCTCCGGATCGTCCTTGCCGTTCGGGAACCAGGTCTTCAGGCTCTCATTCCACTTCGCGTCGATGATCGACTGGTCGCGGACGATCTCGGCCTTGCCGGCCACCGAGACGTAGTTCTGGCTCGACGGGTCGGAATAGGCGAGGTTGATCTGGTTGTCCTTGCTGATCTCGGCCGTCTTGGGCGAGTGTAGCTTGGTGAAGAACCACAGGTCGCCGTTCTCGTCGGCGTCGTTGTTCCACATCGGGCGGCTGTTGAGCGTGCCGTCGGAGTCGACGGTGGTCATCATGGCGATCTTCACGTCCTTGATGAGCTCGAACAGCTTCTTCGCGCCCTCGTGGTCGCGGTGGTTGCCCTGATGCATGAAAGTGGTCTCCTACGCGTCGTTTCGGTCCCGGCGGGGTCTCCGGAGGGTGCCCCGCCCGAAGGCTGCCCCGACAACGGATCAGTCTCCGGTTGGTTCAGCTTGCCCGTGCGGTGAGGAGGTTCGTATGCGAGGTGTTGGGAGGTTGGGGCGCACGGCCGCGGCGCTGGCGCTGGGCGCGCTCTGTCTCGGCGCTCGGCCGGCCGGCGCCGAGGTGCGCTTCGGCCCGGGCGTGCGCATCGGCGGCCACGATTTCTCGAACCGCCGCTACGGCAGCGTCCACGTCGAGCGCGTGAAGCGCCTGCGCGGTCCCCTCGGCTGCCGTCGCCTGCGGCACGGGTTCTACCGGCGCGGCGACGGGACCGTGGTGCGCGGCCCGATGGAGGAATGCAACCTCATCGCGCGGCCGCACTGACGCCGCCACGGTCTGGTCGGCGCCCCGCTCCAGCGCGGGATGGCCGCGGGGACGCGGGCCACCGGCGCGCCGATCTCGGGCCCGGGGTCTGGTGTTCTGGGCCCGCTCGGTTACATGCACTGGCATACCTGCTTGCCCCGGTGGAGAACGATTTTGGCGATCACCCGCGACGACGTGCTGAAGGCGCTCGCCGACGTCACCGTCGATGCCGCCGGCACCACCCTGCCCGGCTCGGGACGGCTGTCCCAGGTCGTGGTCGATCCGAACAGCCGCGTGATGTTCTCGATCCTCGTCGATCCCAGCGAAGCCGAGCGGTTTGAGCCGGTGCGGCGCCAGGCCGAGGGGCGCGTCCTGAAGATGCCGGGCGTCTCGGGCGTCTTCGCGAGCCTCACCTCCGAGCGGAACCAGAGCCACCCGGCCCAGAGCGGCGCCGCTCCCCGGCCCGTGACGCCGCCGCCGGTCGCGCCGCCGCGGCCCGGCGCGCCGCCGAACCAGGGCCCGCAGATCGCGGGCGTGCGCCACATCGTGGCGGTCGCCTCCGGCAAGGGCGGCGTCGGCAAGTCGACCACCGCCTGCAACCTCGCCCTGGCGCTCCAGGCCCAGGGGCTGAAGGTCGGCCTCCTCGACGCCGACATCTACGGCCCCTCCGTGCCGAAGCTGTTCGGGCTCTCGGGCAAGCCCAACGTCGTCGACAACAAGGCCATGGAGCCGATGGTCGGCTACGGCCTCAAGGTCATGTCGATCGGCTTCCTGATCGAGCCCGAGACGGCGATGATCTGGCGCGGGCCGATGGTGCAGTCGGCCATCACCCAGATGCTGCGCGACGTGCTCTGGGGCGAACTCGACGTGCTGCTCGTCGACATGCCGCCCGGCACCGGTGACGCGCAGCTCACCATGGCGCAGGCGACGCCGCTGTCCGGCGCCGTCATCGTCTCCACCCCGCAGGACCTCGCGCTGATCGACGCGCGGCGCGGCGTGACCATGTTCAAGAAGGTCGCGGTGCCGATCCTCGGCGTGATCGAGAACATGGCGACCTTCGTCTG
This sequence comes from Methylobacterium sp. A52T, assembly GCF_053346095.1. Taxonomy (NCBI): domain Bacteria; kingdom Pseudomonadati; phylum Pseudomonadota; class Alphaproteobacteria; order Hyphomicrobiales; family Methylobacteriaceae; genus Methylobacterium; species Methylobacterium sp. A52T. Next base: position 8,146 of record NZ_JBKFBI010000182.1, read on the forward strand.
CCCGAATTGCGGCCACGCCTCGCACATCTTCGGGCACGGCGGCGCGCGGAACGAGGCGCAGCGGCTCGGCGTGCCGTTCCTCGGCGAGGTGCCGCTGAACATGACGATCCGCGAGACCTCGGATGCCGGCCGGCCGGTGGTGGCCACCGATCCGGAGGGACCGCACGCCAAGGTCTACCGGGACATCGCCGCCCAGCTCTGGGCGAACCTGTCCGGCGCGCCGGCCGGGCGGACGGCGCCGAAGATCGTCTTCGAGTGATCCTGTGCCCGCGCCGCCCCTTCCGTCGCCGGTCCTGGGCCTGATCCTCGCCGGCGGGCGGGCGCGGCGGATGGGCGGGGGCGACAAGCCGCTGCTGCGGCTCGGCGGGCGGACCCTGCTGGAGCGGGTGGTCGAGCGGCTCGGGCCGCAATGCGGGGCCGGACTGGCGCTCAGCGCCAACGGCGACCCGGCGCGGTTCCCCGGCTTTCCCGGTCCGGTCCTGCCGGACCCCGTGCCGGGTCAGCCGGGCCCGCTCGCCGGCATCCTCGCCGGGCTGGAGCACGCCGGCGCGCGGGGTGTCGCGCGGGTGCTGAGCGTGTCGGGCGACGCGCCGTTCCTGCCGGGGGATCTGGTGGCGCGGCTCCACGCCGTCGCGTCGGAAACCGGCATCGCGCTCGCGGCCTCAGGGGAGCGGCAGCACTACACGATCGCGCTCTGGCCGACGGCTCTGAGCGATGCGCTTCGGGACTATCTCGAACGCGGCGAGCGGCGCGTCGGCGCCTTCATCGCGCGCCACGGGGCCGCGGTCGCGACCTGGCCGGTCGAGCCGGTGGACCCGTTCCTCAACGTCAACACGCCGGAGGATCTGGCGGCGGCGGAAGCCCTGGACCGCGGGTGATGCGGCCCGCCGTCATCACGAGCGAAGCGAAGTGACCCAGGGCAGCGCGACAGCTTGGAGATGTGGCGCGACCCTGGATTGATTCGCTCCGCTCGCGAAGACGGTGGGTCCGAAGCCATCGAGAGATGGCTTCGGACGTGAGGCTTGATCCGAGCTCAGGCCGCCGCGACGGTCGCCTTCACGATCTTGTCCGGCGAGCGCGGCGGCTCGCCCTTGTTGATCGTGTCGACCACGTCCATGCCTTCCACGACCTTGCCCCACACCGTGTACTGCTTGTCGAGGAAGCGGGCGTCGTCGAAGCAGATGAAGAATTGCGAGTTCGCCGAGTGCGGGAAGTTCGTCCGCGCCATCGAGCAGGTGCCGCGCACGTGCGGCTCGGCGTTGAACTCGGCCTTCAGGTCCGGCAGGTCGGAGCCGCCCGAGCCGGTGCCGGTCGGGTCGCCGGTCTGGGCCATGAACCCGTCGATCACCCGGTGGAACGGCACGCCGTCGTAGAAGCCCTGGGCGGCGAGCGTCTTGATCCGCTCGACGTGGCCCGGGGCGAGGTCGGGGCGCAGCGCGATCACGACGCGGCCCTTGGTGGTCTCCAGCACGATGGTCTCGTTGTCGGCCATAGTCTTTCCTTCCGGTTGGGGGAACTGTATCGGCGCGTGCCGGATCCGGCCAGCGCCCGTGTCGGTCTCGCCGGCGCTCAGGCCGGCGGGCGGTAGACGAAACGGAGCGCCACCGGCCGCCCCGCGATCGCCCGGCCCAGACCCGGCGTGATGTGCACCGGGGTGCAGCGCGCGAGGGCGTCGAGGGTCCCGCGCACCAGGGTATTCCGCCGATCGCCCGCGACCCCCGCCGCGTAGGTGACGCGGGGCGGCCCGATCAGGCTGCCGTCGCGCCGCAGCGCGAGCCGCAGGGTGATCTCGATGTCGTCGGCCCCGCCGCTCGGGCGGCCGAGGCCGCCCGCGGGCGGCCGCCGGGCG
>NZ_JBKFBI010000183.1:0-9911 GCF_053346095.1 Methylobacterium sp. A52T
TGCCCCGGGCGGCGGCGCCCCCGGTGGCGGCGCCCGCCCGGCCGCCGGCCCTGGCGGCGGGCCACTCGGCCGGCGCCGCCGTCCTCGCGCGCATGTGCCTCGACGGCGCCATCGCGCCCCGGCTGCTGGTGGCCTTCAACGGCGCTCTCGCGCCGCTGCCGGGGGCGGCGAACCTGCTGTTCCCCAGCATGGCGCGCCTCCTGTTCCTCAACCCCTTCACCCCGCGGATCTTCGCCTGGACGGCGGACCGATCCGCGGCCAAGCGCCTGATCGAGGGGACCGGCTCGCGCCTCGACCCGGAGGGGGTCGACCTCTACCGGCGGCTCTTCGCCCGGGCCGGCCATGTCCGCGGGGCGCTGGGCATGATGGCGAACTGGGATCTCGCCGGGCTGCACCGGGCGCTGCCCGGCCTCGCCACCCGGACCCTGCTGATCGTCGGCGGCGACGACAAGGCCATCCTGCCGGACACCGCCTTCGCCCTGCGCGACCGCATGCCCGACGCCCGCGTCCGCCTGATCCGGGGGCTGGGCCACCTCGCCCACGAGGAGGCGCCGGAGCGCGTGGTCGAGGCGCTCCGCGCCGAAGCTTCGGACGCGGGCGTTCTGTCGCCCCCGTGAGCCGGACGGGACTGGCGCCGGCCTTGCGTGGGTCGTAGAGCCTGCCGCGGCGGGCAGGACGGGATCGAGGAGCGGCCGGAACGATGGCGAGACCCGTGATCGGCGTCATCGGCAACGCGCGCCTGATCGACAGCCGCTTCCCGGCGCAGATCGTCGGCGAGAACAACATGCGGGCGGTCGCCGCGGTGGCCGGCGCCCTGCCGCTGATGTTCGCCGCCGTCCCGACGATCACCGGCCTCGGCGACCTCCTCGACACCGTGGACGGCGTCCTGCTCACGGGGGGCCGCGCCAACGTCCATCCGGCGCGCTTCAACACCGAGCCCTGCGCGGCGCACGAGCCCTACGACGAGGATCGCGACGCCGTGGCGCTGCCCCTGATCGAGGCCTGCGTGGCGGGGGGCGTGCCGCTGTTCGGCATCTGCCGCGGCTTCCAGGAGATGAACGTCGCCTTCGGGGGCAGCCTGCACCCGGAGATCCGCGATCTGCCGGGCCGGCTCAACCACCGCATGCCGCGCCTCGCGAACGGCGAGATCCACCCGGACCTGGAATTGATCTTCGCCGACCGTCACGAGGTCCGGCTCACGCCCGGGGGCGCCTTCGCCCGCCTCCTGGAGCGCGAGACGATCCGGGTGAACTCCCTGCACGGCCAGGGCATCCTGGAGCCGGGCGGGCGGATCGTGATCGAGGGCCTCGCCGAGGACGAGACCGTCGAGGCGATCCGCGTGCGCGACGCGGCGGGCTTCGCGCTGGGCGTCCAGTGGCACGCCGAGCACGATCCGGCCACCAACCCGATCAACCGCACTCTGTTCGAGGCCTTCGGGGCCGCCGCAGCGACGCGGCACCGGGCGCGGCGGGCCGGCCGGGGCTGAGCCGCTCGCGCGCCGGGACGGCCCAGTGCAGACGCCCCGCGCGGCAGCACAGCGCCGGCACACCGCCGGCACCGGGAGTCTTTCCGGCCTTAACCTATGTTTATCCGTGGGCGCTGATCCACGGAATATTGGCTGTCCATCCGGACAGATCTTGGTCACACGCGACCGGATTCACCTTACCCCCCGGACGACCTGTCGCAGGACGGAACAGTGGCCTCCCAATGGTGTTCCCGGAGTCCCGAACAGCGGCCGCCTCGCGTCGAGGCCGACCGCGCAGAGACCGGGCAGGCCCTGCATGCATCTCCCCCGCGACGACCGAGAGCACCCCCGTGCCGAGGCCTTCCGCGACTTCATCCGGAACCCGCCCTTCCCCTGCGTGGGCGCCAAGTCGGCCCTGTCCCGCGGGCGGATGCGGATCGTGGTGGCCCGGGACATCACCTCGGGCTGGGACGACATGCGGATCTACCCGGCACTGCTCGCCTTCGTGGCGCAGTACCGGGCGCAGCCCGATCTGTTCCAGAGCTTCGCGGTCGTGTTCGAGGGCCCGGGCGACCTCTCGGAGGAGGCGTTCGAGCACAACCTCTGGGCGCGCGCGCAATCCCTGACCGACAAGGACGCCTGGCTCGGCCAGCCCCACGACGCCCGCGTGGCCGAGGATCCCGACAACCCGCACTTCTCCCTGAGCTTCGGCGGCGAGGCGTTCTTCGTCGTCGGGCTGCACCCGCAGGCGAGCCGGCCGGCGCGGCGCTTCTCGTCGCCGGTCCTGGTCTTCAACCTGCACGCGCAGTTCGAGCGGTTGCGGGCGGAGGGACGCTACGAGAAGCTGCGCGCCGCGATCCTGGAGCGCGACGAGGCCCTCGCCGGCAGCGTGAACCCGATGCTGGCGCGCCACGGCGAGGCCTCGGAGGCGCGCCAGTACAGCGGCCGCGCGGTCGACGCGGACTGGCGCTGCCCGATGAAGGGCCGACCGGCGCCGGCCCCGGAGGCCCGGGACTGGAGCCCGCCGGCCCTGCCCTTCGACCGCGGACTGCCGGGCAGCGGCGCCTGAGCCGGTCGGATCCGGTCCCCAGTACGGAGTGAGCCACCCACCATGTGCCAACCCACCCTGTGCCAGGCCGACGTGCGGACGATCGCGCCGCGCTCCGGCGTCGCCTTCACCCTCGACCGGGGCCAGCGCCTCACGGTGATCGACCCGTGCGGGGAGCAGGTGGCCGACCTCCTCGCCTTCAACCGCCACGACACGGGGGAGGTGATCTCGTCGGGCCGGACCCTCGACTACGCCAGCCGGATCTACCTGACCACCGGCGACCCGCTCTACTCGAACCGCTCGAAGATCCTGCTGCGGATCCTCGAGGATACGGTCGGCCGGCACGATTTCCTGCTGACGCCGTGCTCGGCCGACACGTTCCGCATCATCTACGGCGACACGAACCCGCATCGCGGCTGCTTCGGCAACCTCGCGGCGGCGCTCGCACCCTACGGCATCGCGCCGGATGCGATCCCGGTGGCGTTCAACTGCTTCATGAACGTGCCGATCGACGGCGCGACCGGGGCGCTCACCGTGGCGCCGCCCCTCAGCCGGGCGGGGGACCGGATCGTGTTCGTGGCCGAGACCGACCTGATCATCGGGCTCACCGCCTGCTCGGCCCTGCAGTCGAACAACGGCAGCTTCAAGCCGATCCACTACAGCGTGAGCGCCTAGCTGCGGGCCCTCAAAAGCCCTGGCCCGATCCCGATATTAATCCATGTAAATCTGTAGACTGTATCGCATTCGATGACTTGACATCGATATTCGCCCACTGACTGCCGGCGAACGGCCGCAGGTCTTTGCGATTTACTAACCCGAATGCACGAGGTTGAGCCCGTACGGCGCCCACGGCGAGTCCCCGCCGGCCGCAGGCCCCTCTTCCGGTGCTCGGATGACCCCCACGCAGACCAGCCGCCCGCCCGCCGACCGTGCCGCGCCGTGGCAGCGCCTCGCCGATCTCCGGCTTCGCCACAAGCTCGCGGCCGTGATGGCCCTGGTGCTCCTGGCCATCGGCGCCCTCAGCGCCCTGAGCTTCCTCGACATGCGCGGCTCGGCGCTCGAGGACCGCGCGCTGATGACCAAGCGCCTGACCGAGGTCGCGCAGAGCCTGCTCGCCCACTACGAGGCGCAGGCCCGGACGGGCCAGATGCCCGTCGCCGACGCGCAGAAGGCCGCGCTCGCGGCGATCACCGCCCTGCGCTTCGGCAGCGAGGACTACTTCTTCGTCCTCGACGACCGGGGCCACCTGATCGCCAACGCCTTCAACGCCAAGAACGTCGGCAAGCAGGTGGTGGACCAGACCGACGTCCCCGGCGGCAAGCGCTACTTCGCCGAGATGGTCGAGACCGCCAAGCGCGACGGCTCCGGCTTCGTCGACTACATGAAGCCGCGCCCCGGCGGGTCCGTGCCGGTGGAGAAGGTCGCGAGCGTGCAGATGTTCAAGCCGTGGGGCTGGATCGTCGCCACCGGCCTGTACCGGGACGACGTCCACGCGGCCGTGCGCGACCGCGCGGTCACCATCGGCCTCTGGTCCGCCGGCCTCGCCCTGCCGATCCTGGCGCTGCTCCTGCTCGTGGGCAACAGCCTGTCCCGCCCGATCACCCGCCTGACCGCGGCGATGCGCGGCCTCGCGGACGGCGACCTCGCGGTGACGGTCGCCGACCAGCGCCGCGGCGACGAGGTCGGCGCCATGGCGCGCGCCGTCCAGGTGTTCAAGGACGCCCTGATCGCCAAGCGCGCCGCCGACGCGGCCGCCGTGGCGGAGAACGACGCGAAGATGCGCCGCGCCCAGATGCTCGACACGGTCACCGCCCGGTTCGACGCGCAGGTCAGCGCGCTGACGCAGGGCCTGTCGGCGGCCGCGGTGGAGATGGAGGCCACGGCCCGGGAGATGACGCGCACGGCCGCGCGGACCACCGACCAGTCGGTGCGCGTCGCCGCGACCTCCGAGCAGACCTCCAGCAACGTGCAGACCGTGGCGGCGGCGAGCGAGGAGATGGCGGCCTCGATCAACGAGATCGCGGCCCGCGTCGCCCAGTCCTCGGCGATGGCCGACCGGGCCGGCACGGACGTGGCCCAGACCAACGCCCTGATGCAGGTGCTCGCCCGCGGCACGGACCAGATCAGCGAGGTGATGGGCCTGATCGCCGGGATCGCCGGGCAGACCAACCTGCTGGCCCTCAACGCCACCATCGAGGCCGCGCGCGCCGGCGAGGCCGGCAAGGGCTTCGCCGTGGTGGCGGGCGAGGTGAAGGCGCTGGCCTCGCAGACGGCCCGGGCGACCGAGACCATCGCGACGCAGATCGCCGCCATCCAGAACGAGACCCGCCAGGCGGTCGAGTCGATGCGGACGATCGGCGGCACGATCGACGAGATGCGCACGGTGGCGCTCAGCGTGGCCGCCGCCATGGAGGAGCAGGGCGCGGCGACGAGCGAGATCGTCCGCAACGTCACCCAGGCGGCGCAGGGCACCCAGGCGGTGAGCACCGACATCGCCGACGTCCGGCAGGCGGCCCGCGAGACCGGCGCGGCCTCCGACCAGGTGCTCAGCGCCGCGCAGGAGCTGGCCCGCTACTCGACGAACCTCGGCCAGGAGGTCACGACCTTCCTGGCCGCCGTGAAGGCCGCCTGAGGGCTGGGTCGCCGGGCCGTCCGGCGACCCCGCGCCCTTACAGGCTGATCCGCTCGCGCACCGCGATGTCGGGGCTCGACGCGCCGCAGGTCGGCAGGCTCTCGACCGGGCCGTGCACCGCCGACGTCGTCGCCGAGAGGTCGTGGTAGCAGATGCAGCCTTCCGCGAAGTAGTGGTGCACCAGGGCCTTGCGGGAGCGCTGCATGTCGGCCCGCGCGGAGCCGCCGTGCAGCAGGTTCGCGTGCCAGAACAGCACGTCGCCCTTGCGCGCCGTGAAGTAGGCCGGCGTCGCCCCGTGCTCCCGGATCTCCTGCTTGATCGCCGGCTCGTAGCGCTCGGAATAGGCGCCGTAGCCGCGCTCGCGGAACTCGTCCGTGGTGATGCCGACGTCGTGGCTGAACAGGTACGGCAGGCGGTGGGTGCCGGGATAGTAGACCAGCGGCCCCGCATCCGCGTGGATGTCCTCCATGGCGACCCAGCAGGCGGCCAGGTAGCCGAGCGGGTAGGTCGTCATGTGGATCGAGTCCGAGTGCTCGGATTGCTGGCTGCCCTTGTGGGACGCGATGGTCTGGAACGGGATCGCGGGGCGGCCCAGCACCATGCTGCTGAAGTTCATCAGCACGGGGTGCTTCAGCAGCCGGTCGATCGCCTCGACCTTCAGGTGCGGGTTGAGGTAGCGGCCCGGATGGGGATCGTCCGGCGCCGCCTTCTCGGGGGCGAGGGTCAGGTCGCCGTCGGCGATCGCGGCCTCGTAGGCGGCCCAGACCTCGTCGATCGTGTCGGGATCGATCGCGCCGCGCAGGACGTAGTAGCCGTGCTCCACCCAGGACCGGCAGATCTCGGCCTGCCGGGGCGTGATCTCCCGGCGCGCGACGCGGCGCGCGACGATGTCGAGGGCGTCGGGCTGGTCGAGCCAGGGACTGGGCCCGGATTCCGGGAAGCTCTCGGCCCGGAACACCTTGATGCAGCCGATATCGACCGGGATGTCGGCGTCGACCGCGTGGGACGGCGCGGGCGGCAGGTGGGGCGCGAGGGGCGGGACGTCGTCGCGCCCGAGGGCGAGGTTGCGCACCGTGGTCCCCACCGTGCGCGCCAGCGATGCAGCGCGCGCAAACCCCTGAGCCATCGTCTCAACCCGTCGGTTCCGTCTCCAGCGTAACCAGGCCGGACGATCGCGACTTTAGCGAGGCAAACAACTTTACGGCGACAGACTTTCGTCTTCGTCGCGTCGGCGGTCTCATCGATGCTCGGGTTGGCCGTCCGGCCCGCCCGCGGCTCAGGCGATCCCGTCGATCGCCACCCGCAGGTGCTCCGGGCCGCGCAGGGCGGCCCCCGGCCGGTAGGGCGGTGGGTCCTCGACGAGGCGCGGCGCCTTCAGCCGGCGGGCGAGGGCGGTGAGCGCCGCCTCCGCCTCGAACCGGGCCAGCGGCGCGCCCACGCAGTAGTGCAGGCCGCCGCCGAAGCCGAGATGGCGGATCCCGGTGCGGTCCGGGTCGAACCGGTCGGGGTCGGGGAAGACGGCCGCGTCGCGGTTGCCGGAGGCCAGCAGCAGCACGAGATCGGCCCCCTCGGGGATCGTGACCCCGGCGATGTCGATGGGCGACAGCGTCCGCCGCGTCCGGAACTGCACCGGCGGCTCGTAGCGGAGCAGTTCCTCGATCAGTCGCGGGGCCCGGAGCGGGTCCTGCCGCAGGCGCTCCAGCTCGTCCGGATGCCGCAGCAGGGTCAGCAGGCCGTTGGTGATCAGGTTCACGGTGGTCTCGTGCCCGGCCACCAGCATCAGGATCGAGGTGGCGATCAGGTCGTAATCGCCCATCTTCACGCCGGCCGGGGTGGCGTGGTTGGCGAGACCCGACAGCATGTCGTCCTGCGGGTGCCTGCGCTTCTCCCTGATCAGGTCGCCCATGTAGCCGCCGATCGCGTCGAAGGTCCGGCTGTTCGCGGCGCGGATCTCGGGGTCGGACAGGCTGTCGGGCTCCAGCGCGGTGGCGAGCTGCGTCGCCCAGCCGTGGAACTTCGGCTCGTCCTCCCGCGGCACGCCGAACAGCTCGCAGATCACCGTCACGGGCAGCGGGTAGGCGAGGTCGTCGACCGCGTCGATCTCCCGGGCACCGCACTTCTCGTTGAGCAGGTCGGCCACCAGCCGGTCGGAGCGGGCGCGCATCGCCTGGACGCGCTCGCGGGAGAACTGGTGCATCACCGCCGAGCGCAGGACGTCGTGGTCCGGCGGATCGCGGAAGATGAAGACCCGGTGCCGGTCCATCATCCAGTCCTTGAGCGGCTTGACGATCAGGTCGGTGAGAGGATTGCCGGTACGCGGCCGGTCGGCCGGGGGCAGGGTCTCGGAGCTGACCCGCGGGTCCTGCAGCAGGCGCGCGATGGTGCCGTGGGTCGCCGCGACCCAGGTGCCCGCCTCGGTGCCGTCGTCCTGGCGCGAGACGGGATTCTCCCGCAGCTTCGCGTAGACCGGGTAGGGGTTCGGCCGGTTGGCGAAGTCCTTGACCTGGTCGAGGAGGGTGGCGTCGGGCATGCGGTCTCCTTCACGCATCGACCCGGATGGCGGCCACCGGCCTTCGGGAAAGATGCTGCAACGACAAAGGCTTCGCCCGATGGGCCGGTTCCGTTTCCCGACGCGTTACGGAAAGCCCGGCTCGTGGACCGTGACGCGCTTCGGCCGGTCGGTCGCGGCGCCCTCGGGCGGGAACGGCGCGCGGGCCTCCACGAGCTCGGCATGGGCCGGCAGCCAGCGAGCGGAATCCACCGCGACCGCCGCGATGCAGCGCCCGTCGCGGCCGTAGGTGGCGACGAAGCGGCCGGCCGCCGGATCGCCCTGCGTGATCGCCACCGCGTCGGCGCCCTCGGTCAGGCCGACGGATTTCACCACGAGGTCGCCCTGCGTCGACCAGAAGGTCGGTAGGGCGCCGTAGGGCACCTCGGGCTCCGCGCCGGCGAGGAGCCGGCCGGCATGGACGCCCTGCGCCACCGCGTGGCTCCAGTGCTCCAGGGCGACGCGCCGGCCGTCGTAGAGGGGGTGGGGAAAGCGGGCGACGTCGCCGGCGGCGGCGATGCGCGGGTCGGGCCGGCCGTCGGTATCGAGGACGTGGCCGCGCGCGTCGCAATCGACCCCGCCCGGATCCGCCGACAGGCCGGCCCCGTCGAGCCACTCGGTGTTGCGCACGGCCCCCAGGGCGATGACGGCGACGTCGGCCGCGAGGCTGCTGCCGTCGACGAGGTGGGCGCGCACCAGCCGGCCGTCCCGGCCCTCCAGCCACTCGACCTCGCGGCCGCAGCGCAGCGCGACCCCGTGGCCCTCGTGGATCGCGCCGATGAACGCTCCGACGGTGCTGCCGAGGATGCGGGCCAGCGGCGTCGGGCCGGGCTCGACCAGGGTGACCGGCAGGTCGAGCTGCCGGCACAGGCTCGCGACCTCGCAGCCGATGAAGCCGGCACCGATCACCAGCACGTGCTTCGGGCCGGCGGCCAGCGCCCGCCGCAGGGCGGCGGCGTCCTCCCGCCCGCGCAGGGTGAAGACGCCGGCGAGGCGGCCCTCGTGCGGGTTCGCCCAGGGCCGGGCGCGGGTGCCGGTGGCGATGAGCAGCCGGTCGTAGGGGACGACCCGCCCGTCCGCGAGGCCGACCGTGCGCGCCTGCCGGTCGAGGCGCCGCGCCGCGCTGCCGAGCTGCCACTCCGCCGCGAGGGCGCCGACCCCCGGCAGGGTCGTGGCCTCCGCGGGGATCGCGCCGGTGAGGACGTGCTTCGAAAGCGGCGGCCGGTCGTAGGGCCGGTACAGCTCGTCGCCGACGATCGTCAGCGCGCCGGAGAAGCCCGCTTCGCGCAGGGCCTCGGCCCCGCGCAGGGCCGCGAGGCCGGCGCCGACGATCAGGACGCGCTCGGAATCGCGCGCCATCAGGCGCCCCGCTCCGGATCCTCGACCCGGATCGCCTGGACCGGGCAGGCGACGCGCGCCCGCTCGATGTCGTCCCGGTCCCGCGCGGCGGGGGCGGGATCGTAGAACAGGGCCTCGTGCCCCTCGATGCGGAAGTGCCGCGGCGCCGCGTAGCAGCACTGGGCGTAGGCCTGGCACAGGTTGAGATCGACGCTCACCCGCAGGCCGGGCGGGGGGCCGGAGGACGCATCGGCAGGGGCGGACATGGCGGGGCAACCGCGCGCGGCGCCGCGGGTTCCGCGGGCTCTCGTCGCGGGGCACGGCGCGGGGCACGTCGCGGGGCACGGCGCGGGGCACGGCGCGGGGCACGGCGCGCGCCGTCGCCGCGACCGGTCGTCGGGCGGGGCGGGCCCCCCCCCCGCCGGGCGTCATCCCTATTAAACGTGTTTCGGCGATCCTGGTGGAAATGCAGCGACGCGATTCCCCTGCGCAGCGGTTCGATCTATTGTCGCGCTGCTCCGCGGATCTGTCCGAAACCCCGCGATGACAGGAGGGCGCCATGCCGCACGGTGCGCGAACGAGCCTCGCCGCCCTCATGCTGGTCCTCGGGATCGGCGGCGCCTCCGCCGAATCCGTCGCCACGACATGGACGGATCCGCCGGCCCACAAGGCCGGATCCCAGAAGGCGCCGGCCACGGACACGAAGGCCGCGCCGCCGGCACCGTCCGCAGCGACTCCCACCGGGACGCCCGCCGCCGCGACCGAGACCCGGCCGTCCCCCGCCCGGCGGAAGGCTGTGGCGGCGCGGCGCGCGCCGGAGCGGAAGGCCGCCCGCGCGGCGGTGGCGCCCAAGCGGGTCGCCGCCGCGCAGCGCCGGGCC